>NZ_VIKY01000283.1:0-68131 GCF_009711925.1 Dolichospermum sp. UHCC 0352
TCTCCAAATGCTTCGCCCGTACAGTTGTTAGTTGTCAGTTGTCAGTTGTTAGGTTATTTTTTGATTTACTTTTCAATTTAGCACCTAAAATACCCCAAATTGTGGCAATCTGAGAAGTATAACCGCTGGCAATCTGATATTTTAGCTACAGAAAATCTACCTATTTAGATTATGCAAACTCTGCCGACTTTGGAAATTACCAACACTACATCTAGTCAACCAACCTTTGATACCACCATCAAACGCCGCAAAACCCGCGCTGTACAAGTGGGAGATGTCACCGTTGGGGGAGGATATCCAGTGGTGGTACAGTCAATGATTAATGAAGATACTCTGGATATTGATGGTTCTGTCGCTGGCATTCGTCGTCTCCATGAAATAGGCTGCGAAATTGTCCGCGTCACTGTTCCTAGTATTGGACACGCTAAAGCACTGGCGGAAATTAAACAAAAATTAATTCAAACTTACCGTGATGTGCCAATTGTAGCCGACGTACATCACAATGGCATGAAAATCGCCTTGGAAGTTGCCAAACATATCGAAAAAGTGCGAATTAATCCAGGTTTGTATATATTTGAGAAAGCAAATACCAGCCGCACCGAATATACAAAAACTGAATTTGACGAAATTGGCGAAAAAATCCGCGAAACCTTGGCACCGCTGGTAATTTCCTTGCGTGATCAAGGTAAAGCTATGCGAATTGGCGTAAATCATGGTTCTTTGGCGGAAAGAATGCTATTTACCTATGGTGACACCCCGGAAGGGATGGTGGAATCTGCCTTAGAATTTATTCGCATTTGTGAATCTTTGGATTTTCATAATGTCGTAATTTCCATGAAAGCCTCACGAGTTCCTGTCATGGTGGCTGCATATCGGCTTATGGCTAAACGCATGGATGATTTAGGCATGGATTATCCTCTTCACCTGGGCGTAACAGAAGCAGGTGACGGGGAATATGGCAGAATTAAATCTACTGCGGGTATTGCCACATTATTGGCTGACGGTATTGGTGACACAATCCGCGTCTCTTTGACAGAAGCACCAGAAAAGGAAATTCCGGTTTGTTACAGCATTCTGCAAGCTTTGGGTTTGCGGAAAACAATGGTTGAATATGTGGCTTGTCCTTCTTGCGGACGGACTTTATTTAACCTAGAGGAAGTGCTGCACGTAGTCCGGGAAGCTACTAAACATTTAACAGGTCTGGATATTGCTGTGATGGGTTGTATTGTGAATGGACCTGGCGAAATGGCCGATGCTGACTATGGATATGTTGGTAAAAACCCTGGTTATATTTCTTTATATCGTGGTCGGGATGAAATTAAAAAAGTTCCAGAAGCCCAAGGTGTAGAGGAATTGATTAATCTGATTAAAGCCGACGGACGTTGGGTAGATCCTTAATTAATAAAATTTTTACTTCTATCTCTCCGGTGAATTACTTAATTTTTTATCTGACCGCGAATAACCCAAAGATAGAAAATTAGTAATTTTGCAGGAGGCAGAAGGTTTATCGCAGATGAAGATCTAACTTCAACGGAACGCCAGCAATCTTCAGATCAGGGATTCTAAAATTTTTTCAAAAAACCCCTTGCTATTTTCTTTAGTCTTGTGATATATTAACAAGAGTGACTTAATAAATTTTAGATGGACAATTTTGGAATCATCCCCACTCCAAAAGTCTAAAATCTCAAGTTCACACTTACGGGACGTAGCGCAGCTTGGTAGCGCGCCACTTTGGGGTAGTGGAGGTCTAGGGTTCAAATCCCTACGTTCCGATTTATGGAAACTTTAATCATGGCACATTCTTCTCATTCAATGTAAATGTTTGTGCGGAATACTGCTTTTGATGGTTGTATGTCTCTCCAAATCTGGGGATATTTTAAGTGCAGGCTATTTCATGCAAGCTATTACAAATTTAAACTGATTGCTATATATGTCTGATTACAACTGGAAATTTGTAAGACTAATTTTGTCTTGGCAAGGTGTATTTACTATAATTATTGCTAGTTGCTTATTAATTCTCAACTTAGTTACCGCACCAGCTATTGCTCAAAAGGGACAGGATTGTCGGGTATCATCAAAAGCAACTCAAGAAAAAGAAAAATTACGTTTATTAGCTTTTAAAGGCAATAAAGAGGCAGAAAGTCGCTATCAGAAATTACTCAAACAGCATACACAAGAATTAAAAACCTGTCGTAGTCAGACTTGGCCACAAACTCAAGCTATTTGGTTGCGCTTGTATCCCTGCGATATCCAGCCGGGAGTAGTTGATCAAATTATGGACCGCATTGTCAACCAAGGCTATAACCAAGTTTATTTAGAAGTATTTTATGATGGCCGGGTACTATTACCAGCCGCAGCTAACCCAACTGTTTGGCCTGCTGTGGTTCGCATTCTTGGTGCAGAAAAATTTGATTTATTGGCATTAGCAATTAAAAAAGGGCAACAACGCGGGTTGAAAGTTTATGCTTGGATGTTTACGAATAACTTTGGTTATACTTATGCTCAACGGGCAGATAGACAAAATGCGATCGCTCGTAATGGCAAAAATCAAACCAGCTTATCCGTAGTAGAAGATAGTTCTCAAGTCTTCATTGATCCTTACAACACTCAGGCTAAAAACGATTACTACCGCATGATACAACAGGTTATACGCCGTCGTCCAGATGGTATTCTCTTCGATTATGTTCGCTATCCTCGTCAGATTGGTAATGATTCTATTGCTACCAAAGTTCATGATTTATGGCTATTTACCCCTGCTACCCAAGAAATCTTATTTCGTCGCGCCAAAAATTCCAAAGGATTAGAATTAATTCGCCGTTTTCTCACCAGAGGATATGTGAGTGCTGGTGATATAACAGAAATTGATAAACGCTATCCTCAAGAAGATGAACCATTATGGGAGGGGCGCATTCCCCCAAAAAAACAGAAATCTTTGCCTTCCCCAGCGGAAAAACAGCGGGTTTTGCAATTGGATTTATGGTTATTCACTGTTGCTCATGCTATGCAAGGTATCTTAGATTTTGTGGCTTTAGCAAGTTACCCAGCTAAACAAAAAGGTATTCCCGCTGGAGTGGTATTTTTTCCCGAAGGTAATCAAGCTTTAGGACAAGGGTATGATTCCCGTTTGCAACCTTGGGATAGGTTTTCTAGTAACTTGCAATGGCATCCCATGTCCTATGCAAATTGCGGTAATGTTGATTGCATTGTGGCACAAGTTCGACAGGTTTTGAAGATGGCACAACCAGGGACAAAAGTGATTCCGGCTTTAGCTGGTAAGTGGGGAGAATCAATTAGTAATCGTCCATCTTTGGAAGTGCAAATGCAAGCTCTCCGGCAATTATCTCCTCAAATTAAGGGTGTTAGTCATTTTGCTTATTCTTGGCAATATCCTCAAGATGATAATGAACGCAAATCTTGTAATGTTCGCTAAATCGTTATAATTCAGTAGGGGAGGGGAAACCCTGCCCTTTTAAGTTTAATTTAAATTTTTAATTCTCCAGTTTTGTTGTATTTTTGCAATATTCCCATGACAACTGCTGGTATTTCTAAATGGGGAAGAATTCCAGTGTCGGGTATTTCGTGAAAACCTATAATTGCACCAGGATTTAAATTTGCTAACCGTCGTCCTAATTGCATATTTGTAAATTGGGCTTTTTCTCCCCACAACATGACAGTTGGAACTTGAAGTTGCTGAATATATAAACTCAAATCAAAATAAAGATTTCCGCGTAAGAAGGACAAAGCCGCAAACTTGGCTTGATATTGTTGTGCAGAACTTAAATAAGCTGATACCATTTCTTGGGTAACTCTTTCTGGTTTAGCAAACAGAAAACTTTGTAAAAAGTTCCTAACTGCAATTTCATTTTCTGCACCTAAAGCATAAATTAAATTATCTACCAACGGTGTATTAATTAAAGAAAGTGGTAATCTCCTTCCTGCACCTTCTCCAAAATCGTTAAAACCGGAAGGACAAACTAAAAACAAAGCTTTAAATAAGTCTGGATAAGTAACAGCAAGACGAATAGTTAAAGCCGCTGTTAAAGAAGATGCTACTACAGTTACAGGTTGATTACAGGTTTGAGTAATAAACTCAAGAATCGTCGTTAAATAATCTTGAATTTGATAATCTCGCACGGGGTGAGCAGATTTTCCCCACCCAATTAAATCTGGGGCTAAAATTCGATATGTTGACGCATAAGCCGGGTAAATTTTCGACCATTCATAAGCAGATGCACCACCACCAAAATTATGTAAGAATAATAATGGTGGTAAATCTTGATCTTTGGCATTTTCCCAAGGGGCGCTAATTTGGGTATAGTAAACCATTGCCCCCAAAGAGGTATGAATGAATTTACTACCAAACCCAGGAGGTTGAAATTGCAGCATAATTATGAAAGTGAATCTTTGGTAATTTGTACAAGTTGATTGATATTATCACTATTAATATTATAGGCAGCCCCAAACCCAATGACGAAACGTCCGGTATTCGGTGTAAGTTGCAAAATCCGAAAATCGGGTAAACTGCGTAATGTCGTAATCAATTCTCCAAAACGAATTTCAAATTTATCAACAACTTCCTGCCATTTCTCTGTTTCCCTGGCTATCAAATTTGCGGTACAATCAAAATTTAACCGCCGACGGGCAAAAATTTGTTGAGTTTTAACTTCGTCGTCAATAAATAAAACACTCACAAAAGGATGATTTTGAATATTTTGGGTGTGAGTAGCTAGTCCACTTACATAAATATAGATATTTTTATCATCGTCCATAATAAAAGGAGCATAACTAGCATTAGGAGTTCCTTGTTTATTTACTGTACTAATGATAATGCTAGTAAATTCTGTGGGAAATTTCTCATATTCAGCTTGGGCTTTTTCAGATTGATTCATCGCAATTATCCTAATTTATAAAAATTATAATACCATTTTTAAGAACAATAAAAATTCCTCCTTAACCTCTTCTCTCTGTGTCCTCTGTGCCTCTGTGGTTAGATAAATTACCTTTAAACCGCAGACGAGATATTTCTGAAGTTACATCAAAAAGGCTGTATAGCAATACTATTTGAGTTTAAAGAATATTCTTTTTAACCAACCACAGAGGCACAGAGAGCGCAGAGAAAGAGGAAAATGAATTATATCCAGGAGTTGATATTTTATCTACTATATACTCGAAAGTTGATACAATAAGACTAAAATAACATGATTAAATCGTAACTATGAGTAACAATGATCGTTCTCAATGGGATTTATGCAGGTTTATCAAAACCCTAACTTACTTTGAAGTATTTCCGGTTCTTAACTGGATAGAGAAACTCTTTCAAGGTAGTCCAAAAGATCATCAAGATATATCAAAAGCAGGAGGAAATATGGCTGTAATTCTGGTAGCTGGGGCGACGGGTGGTGTGGGTAAACGAGTTGTCAAAAAATTGATAGCACAAGGCTATAATGTCCGTTGTTTAGTTCGAGATATTGCAAAAGCGCGGACAATTCTGGGTGATGATATTGATTTGGTAGTTGGGGATATTACGAAATCAGAGACTTTGACAAGTCTAGTTATGGCTAATATTCAAGCTGTAATTTGTTGTACGTCGGTGCGTGTTCAACCTGTGGAGGGAGATACACCAGATAGGGCAAAATATAATCAAGGGGTGAAATTCTATCTCCCGGAAATTGTGGGAGATACACCAGAAAATGTTGAATATCAAGGTGTGAAAAATTTAGTTGCAGCCGCTGGAAAGTATCTAGTTTCTGTGGGTGAAAAACCGATATTTGATTTTACTAAACCATCAGATGAAATCAAAAATATCTGGGGTGCTTTAGATGATGTGGTTATGGGTGGTGTCAGTTCCAGTAGTTTTCAAATTAGGGAAAATACAGCAGTATTCACAGGTAATGTTTCAACTGCTAATTCTGGGGGTTTTGCTTCAGTAAGGACTAAGAATTTTTCACCATTAGTTGATTTATCTGGTTATCAAGGTGTGAAATTGCGGGTTAAAGGTGACGGTCAACGTTATAAAATATTTATCCGCACAGAATCAACTTGGGACGGTGTTGGTTATAGTTATTCTTTTGATACTGTTGCTAATAATTGGCTAGATATTCAGATTCCTTTTACAGATTTAGTTCCGGTATTTCGTGCCAAAATTGTTAAAGATTGTCCACCAATGGACGTTAGTAAAGTTTGTTCTTTGCAATTAATGTTGAGTAAGTTTGAATATGATGGTGCTTTAAATCCTGCTTTTAATCCGGGGATTTTTGCGCTGGAAGTTGCCTCAATTCAAGCCTATGGTGGGGAAACTTTACCTCAATTTGTATTAATCAGTTCTGCTGGGGTAACTCGTCCAGGAAGACCAGGAATTAATTTAGATGAAGAACCTCCAGCGGTAAGGTTAAATGACCAATTGGGAGGAATTTTAACTTGGAAATTGCGAGGAGAAGAAAGTGTCAAAGCTAGTGGAATTCCTTATACAATTATTCGACCTTGTGCTTTGACGGAAACAGCAGGAGGGAAGGAATTAATCTTTGAACAAGGTGATAATATTAGAGGGAAAATTAGCCGTGATGATGTTGCGGAAATTTGTGTACAAGCAATTAAAGAACCAAAAGCCAGTAATCTCACTTTTGAGGTTAAGGAAAGTGAAGTAATTGCTAATGATTTAGATTGGAAACGGTTATTTTCTTCTTTGCAAGTTGATAAATAGAACTTTAAATAATTAGTGAATTTGTTGGGTTTCCTTTGTCAACCCAACCTACAATTAGAGTTAATCAACTGGAGGAACTTAATGTCAAGTAAAGATAAATATGTTACGTATGAGGGTGGTTGTCATTGTGGTACGGTGCGGTTTCGGGTAGTAGTTAATAATCACAAAGTTGATGATTGTAATTGTTCAATTTGTGCTAAAAAAGGATTTTTGCATTTGATTGTTCCCCAAGAAAAGTTTACTTTGCTACAAGGGGAAGATGTCTTAAAAACTTATAAATTTAATACGGAAGTAGCACAACATAAGTTTTGCAGTATTTGTGGGATTCATTCCTTTTATATTCCCCGTAGTCACCCTGATTGTATTGATGTTAATGTGCGGTGTTTAGACGGAAATATAATTGGCAATTTTGAAATTGTGCCTTTTGATGGTGTAAATTGGGAAGAAAATATTGATAAGTTACAAAGAGGTTAAATGATAACTATGATGGAAACTCAAGCACAGCAAACAGAACAAGGAAATTATTCTTCACCACAAGATAGTTTATCTTTTTCCGGTGAAGACAATCGCAGTTTACCAAAATTACCTGCTGCTAAAGAATCTGAATCCCAATGGCAGCAAATTAGTAGACAAATTCTTGAATTCTTAAATCAACTGCCAGAGTATTTAGGCAGTATTTTTAACAACAATAAACAGGGTTTAATCACCCTAGTTTTAATTTTATCAGCTTTGGTCACAGTTAAGGTAGCGATCGCATTACTAGACGCTGTGAATGGTGTACCTTTGCTACAACCGATTTTCGAGTTGATTGGCGTATTTTACTTTATCTGGTTTGCTTTCCGTTATCTCCTCAAATTTGAGTCTCGGCAAGAATTATCCCAGAAATTTAACTCTTTCAAACAACAATCTTTAGGATAAAGATTTTTTATCAAGCTAATAAAATGTAGGTTAGTTCTAGACTAGCTTACATTTTTTTATTTTGTCATGGAGGATGTCAAATATATCTATAGATAGAGAATTTTAATCAAAGTATTTTTATTAATTATATCCTAAGATAGTGTATTTATCTGCTAGAAAATTCTAAGCTAGTCCTGGTAATCCTAGAAAAGTACAAGGGGTTAATTGTATGAATGAGAAGATTACCGCAGATACTTATGATAGAGGCATAATTCCCGCCGAAACAGCAGCACGAATGAAACGAGAGGGAGTAAATTATAAACACTTGCCGACGGAAGAGGATCTTGCCAGTGCTGCCACTGATGACCAAACTGATATTTACAGTATTCGGACAACGGACGGTTATACTGTGGATAAAGAGGGGCTATTGAATAATTATCCAGTTGAACCGGAAATGTATTATGAAGTTCCTGGTGATGCGCGGGAAATAGCAGAACAAGAAAAAGCTGAACGAATACAGGAATTGCGAGAAGTAAATGCAGATAAAACAGGTTTATTAACAGAGGATTTTGATAAAAGAGGTAAAGGACCAGGAATGATCTAATTTACCATTTCTTTGATTTTCTCCCGAAATCCTAAAGCCGCATCTAAAGGGTCATCTGCCACTACATATTGCGCCAAAATTGACAAATCTAAGTTTGGCAATAATTCACTTGTTGCCACCAATTCATAACTTTCACCGCGCAGATGATAAACGGCAAATTGATTGTTTTGAAAAAACCAAACTTCTGCTACACCTAATCTTTTGTAAACTTCTAATTTATCAATTCCCCCACTGGTGACTACGACTTCAATGGCAAGATCAGGAACTTCTTTTTCTATGCCTAGACAGTAGGATTCATCTGGTTCTACTCCTCCTCTTTTCCCTTGTTTACGGAAGGTGGTAGAACCAAGGGGAAAATAGCGAATGCGTTTTTCTTGAAAGTAAATTTCCAGCAAAGATCCAATAATTGTTTTGCGAATTTCATGACGGCGACTTGGTGACATTAATTCTATGACTCCATCTAAATATGTAACTCTATATTGTAAACTGTCACCCAAATCATTGAGTAAAGCTTCATAATTTTTCCAATTAACACCACTGATAGTTTGCCGTTCTTCTGGATCTTCGGCTTGTAATAGTTCAGATAATTCTGAAAGTAAAAGCATATAATTTCCTTAAAACCGAATTATTGCTAACTTGATTATATTCTAATTTCCAGATCCCCGACTTCTCTGAGAAGTCAAGGATATATTTCAAAAATTGTAAATAAATGTAAAGCTACTAGCAAATAAAATCTTCACAGAATTAGGTTAATCTAATCCGGTACGTCACTCCCTGCGGTAGTCTAGATAAATGTTAATTTATCGCCTGGTTTGACAAATAGTTTTATGACTTCAGTTTCCAGTCCTGCACGCGTTATTCGTATTGGTTCACGTAAAAGCCAACTAGCTCTAGTTCAAACATACTGGGTACAAGCGGAACTCCAGAAAAGCTTTCCCCACATTACTTTTGAAGTCCATACCATGTCTACCCAAGGGGACAAAATCCTGGATGTAGCATTGGCTAAAATTGGCGATAAAGGACTATTTACCAAGGAACTGGAATTGGGCATGATCAATAAAGAGATTGATTTTGCTGTGCATTCTCTCAAGGATCTTCCCACCAATCTACCAGAAGGGTTGACACTGGCAGCGATTACAGAACGGGAAAACCCCGCAGACGCGGTGGTATTGCATGAAAAGCATAAAGGTCTGCAAATCGAGACTTTACCCGCAAATGCGGTAATTGGGACTTCTTCCCTGCGACGTTTGGCACAGTTACGCCATAAGTTCCCTGATTTTACCTTCAAAGATGTGCGGGGAAACTTGATCACACGCATGGCAAAACTGGATGCTGGTGAGTATGATGCTTTAATTTTAGCAGTAGCTGGTTTAGAAAGATTGGAAATGAGCGATCGCATCCATCAAGTTCTGACTCCTGAAATCTCCCTCCATGCCGTTGGACAAGGCGCTTTAGGAATAGAATGCCGGGCAGATGATACGGAGGTAATTAGCTTACTGAAAGCGATTGAACACCCGCAAACACGCGATCGCTGTTTAGCAGAAAGATCATTTTTACGAGTTTTAGAAGGTGGTTGTCAAGTTCCCATTGGTGTAAATACGGTAATTAATGGTGACGAATTAACTCTAAAAGGTCTGGTTGCCAGCGTTGATGGTCAACAAATAGTTAAAGATACCGTCACCGGTACGGCTGCTGATGCTGAAAAATTAGGCGCACAACTAGCCAGTATTCTCAGGGAACAAGGCGCTACAGAAATCTTAGAAAAAATCTTCACCGAGATTCAACGAGGATCATAGGGTAATAGGTGACAGGTGACAGGTTACAGGTAACAGCCAAGAGAAGAGAGTTTAATTACCCAATCACCAATTACCAATTACCAATTACCAATCACCAATTACCAATTACCAATTACCAATTACCAATTACCAATTACCAATTACCATGAGAATTTTATTTGTAGCAGCGGAAGCTGCTCCCATTGCCAAAGTTGGCGGTATGGGGGATGTTGTCGGTGCATTACCCAAGGTCTTGAGAGCAATGGGTCATGATGTGCGGATTTTCATGCCTTACTATGGCTTTGTACCCGACAAAATGCCAGTTCCCAAAGAACCCATTTGGAAGGGAGCAGCCATGTTCCAGGAGTTTGCAGTTTACGAAAGTGTACTGCCTGGAACTGATGTTCCTTTGTATTTATTTCAACATCCATCTTTTTCACCTCGGCGGGTTTATGGTGGGGAAGATGAAGATTGGAGATTTACTTTATTTTCCAATGGGGCGGCGGAATTTTGCTGGAATTACTGGAAACCGGAAATTGTCCATTGTCATGATTGGCACACAGGAATGTTACCTGTGTGGTTGAATCAATCTCCAGATATTACCAGTGTATTCACCATTCACAACCTCGCTTATCAGGGTCCTTGGCGGTGGTATTTAGAGAAAATTACTTGGTGTCCCTGGTATATGCAAGGACACAATACAATGGCAGCCGCAGTCCAGTTTGCCAATAAGGTAAATACAGTTTCTCCTACCTATGCGGAGCAAATCAAAACACCTGCCTATGGTGAACAAATAGAAGGGTTATTATCTTTTATTGGCGGCAAATTATCAGGAATAATCAACGGCATAGATACGGAAATTTATGATCCTGCCAATGATAAATACATTAACCAAACCTTTACCATAGATACCCTTGATCAACGCAAAGCTAATAAAATAGCTCTGCAAGAAGAAGTAGGTTTAGAAGTTAATTCTAATGCCTTTCTCATCGGCATGGTGACAAGGTTGGTAGAACAAAAAGGGATGGATTTAGTATTACAAATCCTTGACCGTTTCATGGCTTATACAGATGCTCAGTTTGTCTTGTTGGGAACAGGCGATCGCTATTATGAAACCCAAATGTGGCAACTCGCATCCCGCTATCCAGGACGCATGGCCACTTACCTGCTGTATAATGATGCCCTTTCCCGCCGTATTTACGCGGGTACAGATGCCTTCTTAATGCCTAGCCGCTTTGAACCCTGCGGAATCAGCCAAATGATGGCTTTGCGTTATGGTTCTGTGCCTATTGTTCGTCGGACAGGGGGATTGGTTGATACTGTCAGCCACTTTGATCCAGTCAATGAAGCAGGTACAGGTTATTGCTTTGACCGCTATGAACCTCTGGACTTATTTACCTGTATGATTCGCGCTTGGGAAGGTTTCCGTTTCAAACCTCAATGGCAAGAATTACAAAAACGGGGGATGAGTGAAAACTTCAGTTGGTATGAATCCGCTAAAGAGTACGATAAACTTTATCGTTCTATCTATGGTTTACCAGATCCAGAACCGGAAGTAATAGCAGAACCAATACCAGCACTAGAACCAATACAAAAATCAGTTTAAGGTATTTTAGGAAGTTGGAATTTTAGACAATATTGATGGGGTATTTATCTGGAATACCCCTTTTTAATACACGATAGTATAGAATTAAAAAAAGATGGATTGGCTAGAGCGCGTCGCAGAAATTCGCAAAATTTGTAACGTGCCAGCACCAGCTCGAAATGTTGCTATTGCTAGAGTATGGGTAGATGAGACGTTTTCTGAGCCATTTGCTTTTAGTGGTAAGCTGTTGCGAGAAGGAGCGGTTGGTTTACCCAGTCAACCGATGTTTCAAACCTTTGACATTGCTGGACACCGAAGAGACTTAGACTCAGAGTACAAAATATTAGAAGCGATCGCCGAAAAATATACAAATAATAGAGAAGTAAAGGGTAAAATTGAATTATTTACTTCAAAGAGCCATGTGATTCGTGTGAGTATGTCATGAAGCAGTTTAGGCAAACTTTCCCGAACATTCAGCTAAATGTACATCACGGAAACATTGCATAAAGGAGTCGGTATAAATGTCAATTTGCAATTTACCCGCACCACTTAATCTTATTTTTCATGAGAATCATCTTTCCCCATGTTCAGATTTAGAAATAATTCAACTTGAACGACAACAAGGTATTAATCTGCCCAGCACTTACAAAGACTTTTTGAAGATAATGGGGCATGGGGCAGGTAAGTTTTTACGTGGTTCAGATTGCTTTTATCAGCATTTGCCACAAATTCAAGAATGGGCTAAACAGCTTTTAGTAGAAAATGATTTTCCTCAAACTTTACCGGAGGATGCTTTTGTATTTTTCATGCACCAGGGATATCAGTTCAGCTTTTTCAGACTTTCAGAAGGTGATAACCCACCAACTTATTCATATTGTGAAGGACAAGAACAGCCTTATTTTGTCAAAAGTCATGATCAGTTTAGTGAATTTCTATCTGTGGAAATCAATCTTTATTTAAAGTCTTTGATGCTGATAGCGAATTAGATATAGCAATTCCCATGCAAGTGAGGTACAAGAAGTCAGAATTAAACGCAGATAAACGCAGATAGACACAGATAATTTTGTACCTCATTAGACTAGAAAACGCTATATTTCTCACACTGAATTGAAAATCATGCCCATTTTTAATAAACGATAGTATAGAATTAGCAAAATAACCTTTAATGGAGATTTAACTTGTCGGCATCTTCGGTATTATCGGTTTTGTAAAACTATTTCTACAGCACTTCCCGGTGTTATGAGGTACATATCTAGCGGGCAAGACTTGTACTGAGCTTGTCGATAGCGCAGCGTGGCGTTAGCCATAGTATGCCCGCACTACAAGAGTTTCATGATTCAACTTTGTACCTCATAAGAGCGGAAACCGCTGTATTTAATTACCTAAACTTATGAAATTACTCCAAAAATGTTTGTTCGGTTTAATGCTGATTCCTTCGGGAATATTATTGAATTCCAGGACAATTAATGCCTCACAGGTAGCAAATCAGTGGTATTTTGGTTTATGGGATTGTAATATTGATGGTCGTAATGCCAAAATGCAGTGGCTTGTAGTTGATGACCCTCAAACTAGTTGTAATGGTGATGTTTGTAGCACAACATCAGGTGTTAAGGTTGTAGGACGGTTCAGTGATAATGGTAGTGCATGGGTTCCGCTCGCAAAACGTTCTGCAAATTCCACATCTCTCTCAATTCGTCATCCCGTCAGGCGGAATGTGGGTTATAAACTATTTTTTTTATTTCGATAATCTTTGACAGTCAGAAGTTGCCAACTAGAGTTTTGTGAAAGTTCCAGAACCCATTGATGATAATCAAATAGACTTTCTCTATGTCCAACACTAATAAATGTTGTTTTCGTCTCTTGTAACTGTTGATATAAATTCTCTTCATTCTTCAAATCCAAAGCGCTGGTCGCTTCGTCTAAGATAGTAAAGCTAGGATGAGTCACTAATAGGCGTGCAAAAGCCAGGCGTTGTTGTTCTCCTAGTGATAATATGTTTTCCCAAGGCAGCTCAGTATCAAAACTATCAATTCGACTGAGCAAGTTTTGCAGGTTCACTTTTTGCAATAGTTCTTTGAGTTCTGCATCGGTCATCTGACGATTTCTATTAGGATAAAGCAACTGTTCGCGCAAAGTTCCTAAAATAATGTAAGGACGTTGGGGTAAAAACAACAGGTCTTTTAGAGAAGGTCGCACTAAACGGCCAGTTCCTGCATTCCACAAACCGGCGATCGCGCGCAATAGTGAACTTTTACCGCGACCACTAGGGCCGACAATCAATAAACCTTCTCCCGGTTGAACAGACAATGATAAGTCTTCAACGATTACCTGCTCATAGTTAGGCGTTTGTAAGGTAACATCCTCAAAAGCCAGACGATTTTCTTCTATGGTTTTAATAGTGCTGACATTCTCAGGTTGTTTGGTAACAACTTCTAAAGCATCCGAGAAATAAGCTAAACGCTCAACATAACTGGAAAATCTTCCAGAAGTTCCAAATTCATCAATTAATGTTGCCAGACCATTAGCAAACATACTGCAAGCTATAACTGCTTGGTTAACTTGTCCAAAATCAATTTCACCTCGAATATAGGCAGGTGCAAATATTAAAAACGGAAACAATTGGATTACAGATCGATATCCTCTATTAAAAATGTCTTTATTTTTTTCCCAATTAATTTTACTTTCAGAATTTTTCAAGAGAGTATTAAATCTGCGCTCAATTATATTTAATTCTTGGCTTTCTCCTTGGAAAAAAGCTATAGATTCAGCATGATTCCGAACATGAGTTAGGCTGTAGTTGTAGCTTGCTTTAGATTCAAGTTCCTCTTGCGTAATCTTATCTAATTCTTGACTCATATAAGCAGCAATCAGATTACCTATAATAGTATAAGTAAGTAGAATTGCTACTACTAGTTTGGAAATTGACCAAAGAATTATTAAAAAAGTTGTCATTTCCAGGACTTTTTCCAACAAAGTAGCAGAAAAATTTAGAGCAGTCCTGGCAATAGGTTCGATTTCTTGAGATAGACGTTGGTCTGGGTTATCGATATCGGAGCTAAAATTGATTTTATAATAGGCACGATTGCTAAAATATTTTTCTAAAATCTGCTTGTTGAGCCATTGATACCAATCAAGGGCAATTTTTTTTCTGACAAATTTAGAAAATCCTGTTAAGAGGGTGATTAAGAGCAGCCCAAAGGCGTAAAGTGCTAACGTCTTAACAAATTTAGAAATATCTTTATCTTGAACAATAACATCGACTAAATAGCGATCAACAAAGCTATTAAAGGCAGTTATGCCCACAAGCCCAATTATTAATAAAATGAGGAGAACAAGCATTCCCCATGCCTGAATCACATCTGAAAATGCTCTTACACCTGGCTCTGTTGGAAACCAGTAAGGGGCGGCGATCGCTTTTACAGCCACCCAAAACTGAGTAAAATTAGCAAGGAAAGCAGTATTTTTTGAAGCTTGATTATAAATAACTTGATTTTGCATATTATACATCTTGCAAAAATAATATTTTACTATTATAAATTATTATGAAACTTTGTTTTATATTTCATAAGGTATAGCTATCAAATAAGAAAAATACATTATTAATATTGATATTTATGGCTCTTGCGTTTGTTTTATGGTGGTTGAGGATTGATTATCACAAAACCCTTACGGGGTTACGGGACAAGGGTTATAAACTATAATGCCCATATTTTGAATGAAATGCCGACACAATAAGGTTTTCAAGGATTCTGAACTAGGTTCTCCATAAAAAGTACCGAAGAACCTAAAAAATTATGAATTCCAAACTTTAGGATTGATGATGTAAGGTGGCTTCTCGCCCTGAAGCACTTGCAATATTTGGTTAGCTGCGGAAAGTGCAGCAGCCATACCAGCTTCAGGTGTAACTCCAGCTAGATGAGGTGAGAAAATTACATTGTCAAACTCATATAAAGGATTATTAATAGCTGGAGGTTCTGGCTCAAACACATCGATTGCAGCTCCTGCTATTAATTTTTCGCGTATAGCTGTAACTAAATCTGGTTGGCGAACTACTTTTCCACGAGATGTATTGATTAGAAAAGCAGAAGGCTTCATTTTCTTAAAAGCTTCTAGATCGAACATTTCACAAGTCTCATCAGTTAGCTCAGGATGCAAAGATACAAAGTCAGATTCAGTAAGTAGGTAGTCTAAATCTTGTACTAAAGTTGCTCTGACGGTGTCTGCTTTACCGCTTGGAACATAAGGATCGTATGCTAAAACTCGCATCTGCAATGCTGTACTACAAATTTTCGCAACAGCACTACCAATCCTTCCCAAACCAACAATACCAAGAGTTTTTCCTTCTAATTGAATGGGTTGTACCTGATTACGAATTAAGTAGTTTCCTGCTTTGACACATTGATTGAGAAAAGTTAGTTTTTTAGCAAGTGCTAAAATCATGGAAAGTGTGTGTTCTGTCACAGCCGTTGTTGACAAGCCAGGATTATTAACTACCACAATTCCCCGTTTTGTTGCAGCAGCAATATCAATTGCATCAGTTCCAAATCCAGAAGTACTAATAACTTTTAAATTTTTTGCCAATCCAATTGCTTGGGCATCTAATTTAGTAGGATAACGGACAAATACGCCAGATACATCTTGAATAGCTTCATGGATTTGATGCTGCTTTGGTTCTTTGATAATCTCGACATTAGTGTATTCTGCGAGCAGTTTTTCACCTATCTCATCATACATTTTACCAATTAAAAGAACTTTATGATTTTTAGTCTTGCTTGGGAAATTTTTGGGGGGGTAAATAATTGTCATGTTAATTAACCTTAATTTGTTTGATACAAAGATGCTTTAGACTCAAGATTTTATGAATGAAATTGCTGAGATAATTTCATTGTTTTTGTCAGCAAAAGAGAATTAGATGAGGATGAATCTAATAACTGAAAAAAGGTTTCAGCTATAGTAGTTAAAGGGTCAATTGCTTGAATAGAATCAATTCTATTAAGCTTGAGATGTTTGGCGAGAATATGAAATTCTGTACAACCAGAAATAAAGGAACGAGTATTGTATTTATCTAACAGTTTTTGAACATCTTCAAGAATTATTAGGGGGTTTTGTCCTCGTTTTAATACTTTAAAAATCATCTCATGAATCAAGTGATAATCTTTTTCATCTGGAGAAATAATCATATTTGCAGCAGTACAACCTTGCTCAAACAATTTTTTCTTGTAAGTACCTGAACCTGCAAGTAAAAGTGCAGGTTCATCATGTGCTTGTAGTTGTTGATCAGCAATTTTAATTAAAGAGATTACTTTATTAGTCTGATGCTCTGGTAGATGAGCCAAAGCATAATGAGCAGTACAACAACCAATCACTATGCGGTCTACTAATTGATTCAGTTTTTCTAAATGTATTTGCACAAAATCAATGAATTCTCTTTCATTTCCGCTATGCACTGAAGTCGTGCGATCTGGTGCAGCAGGAAGTGAGAAAACGATAACGTTGGGTGCTTCTTGTTCGTTGTCTATATACTGGTTGTATTCATAAATAGTTTTGAGAAATTCAATAGTAACTACAGGCCCCATTCCGCCTAAAATTCCCAGCACGGGTAGTTTTTTATTCATAGTTTTTCTCCAAATTTGCAATTCTTTATTTGTATAAATTACTAAAAATTAAAATTTGTGGCGAAAAGACTGTTATCTTCTTGACAGGCTTTATCTGTGTGATCGCACAGATGTAATAATGGTGTGTCAGGAGATTTGACTACTTCTTCTAGAAGAGTTTCTAACAACTTTATCATCAATGAAATACGTTCGTTAGCGAATATATCTGTGTTGTAGATTAACTTCAAATATAATTCCGCTTCGTCCACAAAAATGAACTCTAGATCAAATTTAGCAGTAACAAGTTCCTGCTCAAGGGTATTAACAGCAATTCCATCTATTGCTAGGTCTACATTTTGATTATTTTGCAGAACAACTACAACATCAAATAAAGGGTTACGGCTAGGATCGCGTTTAAAATTTAAATCTGATACTAGTTTATCAAAAGGATATTCTTGGTTATCATATGCCTCTATTGTGGTTGTTTTCACTTTTGCCAGTAAAGTAGCAAAGCTATCGTCTACTGTTATTTGATCGCGCAAGACTAAAGTATTAACATAAAAACCTATTTGTTCTTCTAAATCGGGATGATTTCTTCCAGCAATGGGAGAGCCTACTGTAATTTCATTCTGCTCGGTATAGCGAAACAGAAAACCTTTGACTAATGTTAGTAAGCCCATAAATAAACTAGCTTCTTGAGTCTTAGTTAATAACTCAAAATCCTTGATGAATTCTTGATTTGGCTTCCAGATAACCACAGAACCAGAAAAACTTTGTACGGCTGGTCGAGTATAATCTAAAGGTAAATCAAGCGGTGCTGGAGCAGGAATCAGTTTAGGTAACCAGTAATCCCTTTGTGCTTGCAATTTTGGTGTTTGGAGTTGCTGATTTTGCCATGAAGTATAGTCTTTATAATGAATTCTTAGAGGTGGGGGTAATTCTACATTCTCTTTTCCATAGGCATGATAATGTGCAAGAAAATCTTTAATTAAAACGCCTGCTGACCAACCATCTGAAATGATATGGTGCATATTGAATAGGACTATATTACTCTGTTGACTCAGCTTTAGTACATTAATCTTGAGTAGAAGACCGGATTCTAAATCAAAAGTAGTTTTGGCATTGTTACGAATAGCTTCAGCAATTTTTGCTGCTTGGTTTTCATCATCTACTAAGTCTATTTGATTGACTGCAAAATCTACCTGTTCGTTTACTATTTGACGAGGTTCGTTATTGATTAAAGTAAACGTAGTGCGTAAAATTTCATGGCGTTCTATCAATTTTTTAAAAGCATTTTCAAAGGCAGCGATATTTAAATCACCATTGAATTGATAAGCACTTGGCATTCCGTAAGCATAATGGTTATGATCGAGGAATTCTAAAGCCCAGAGACGGCGTTGTCCATGAGACATGGGATAAGATTCTTGTTGAGTTATTGCTGGTATGGGTTCTTGATAGTTAGATTGAGCTTTAGATATTAAAGCTGCTAATCCAAGAATTGTGGGAACTTTGAAGAAATCAGCTAATTTAACTAATACATTTAATTCTTTATGGACGTGAGTGACTACTCTAGAAAGGAGCAGAGAGTGTCCGCCGATTTCAAAAAAGTTATCAAAAATTCCAATGGGATGTTTAGTGAGAATTTTTTCCCAAATATGGACTAGCTTTGATTCTAAAGTATTACGCGGTGCAGTATAAGAGACTTGTGTTAATTGATCTGTTGGCTTGAGAGCGATGAGCGATCGCAAGTCAAATTTGCCATGTTTAGTTAAGGGAAATTGCTTTAAGAAGATAAAGGAACTAGGAATCATGTAAACTGGCAAATATTTAGCTAAAAATTCTCTGATTTCAGAAAATTTTATATCTTTATCAGTTTGACAATAAGCAGATAATTGAATTTGGTTATTTACCTCTATAGGTAAGACAATTGCTTTCTCAATCTCGGCATAGCGGCTAATTTGGTATTCAATTTCTCCTGGATCTACACGATAGCCATTGACCTTAACTTGATTATCTTTTCGCCCTATAAATTCAATCACACCTGGAGCAATTTGTTTACCTAAATCTCCCGTTCTAAAGAGAATTTTTTCTGAATTTAAAAAGTTGGGTTGAAATTTTTCTCTGGTAATTTCAGGAAGATTACGATAACCAACTGCTAATGCTGCACCTTCTACGCAAATTTCACCGATTACGTGCAGAGGTACGGGGTGATTGAATTCATCTAAGACAAATAATCGATTGTTATGGAAAACCTGACCAAGAGGTACGTCTGTATTTAAGTTGTCGTCTATTGTATATTGAGATACTCCTACACAAGTTTCTGTAGAACCGTAGACATTGCTGACAATTTCAGCAGGGAAGCGTTTTCGTAAAGCGATCGCAGTTTCTCGGTCTAATTTTTCTCCCCCGCAAGAGATATATTTTAAAGTGGGGATAGTTTCTTCGGGTGCGAGTACAGCTAAAATTTCTCGGTAAATAGATGGTGTTGTGTGCAGTACATTGATTTTGTTTTCTTGTAAAAATGAAACTAAATGCCCTATATGCTGTACTTCGTACATATATAAAGCAGCACCTATGGTTAAAGGTAGGAAAATATTACGAAAAGATGGGTCATGGGTGACAGGTGCAGTGAAGATATAACGCCATTCAGGATGTTTATTTAAGTTAAATGTCAGTCGTAAACTCCGAATTACATTCAAAATAGAAATGTGACGACCCATGACTCCTTTAGGGTTTCCGGTAGAGCCAGAAGTGTATAAAATATAAGCAATTTGGTTAGTGTCTGGTTGGAAATTAGGCTCATTTATGTCAAAATCCGTCAAAATATTGTCGATTTTATCTAAGCAGATTGCTTCGATTTCTTGGGGTAATTGGGAGATAAAATTACTCTCGGTAAGACAGAGATGACAGCCACTATCTTTTAAAATAAAATCGATGCGACTGCTAGGATATTGGGGGTCTATCGGCACATATATCGCCCCGGTTTTAAAAGTAGCCAGAATGGCGATAATTAAGTTTTGATTGCGTCCGATTGCGAGTGCGATCGCCTTCCCCGCACCAAGGTTATATTTCTCACGTAAGTAATTGGTTAAACGATTTACCTTCTCATTCAATTCTCGATAGGTAAGAGTCTTTTCCTCAACTATTAATGCAGGTGCATCGGGTGTAGATTTAACTTGAGCAATAAAGTCATCAATGATTGTAGAATTTTGGGGTAATTCTATTGTTGAACCTGTTAATTTTGCCAATAATTCTTCCTGTTGCACTTGTGTTAATAAATGCAACTCAGACAGTAAAATATTGGCATCTTTAATTACACCCTGCATCAAAATTTCAAAACTTTCTAGAAACTGTTTGATAGTTTCCGGCTTAAACAGTTCTGTATTGTAGTTGCAGTAGATAATCAGTGCGTCATTGACTTCGATGAAATTAAAGCCCAAATCGAAAGGAGTGTAACCAATTGGCTCTGGTGGTAGCGATACGTTCAGTCCTTCAAATTCAGGTAAAGTTAATTTAGGGTCGAGATTGAAAGAGACTGAAATCAGGGGAGAACGCGAAAAATCTCGTTGTAATTGTAAGGCTGCTAATAATTCTTCTAAGGCGTGAGTTTGGTGTTTAAAAGCGGCTATGAGTGTTTCTTTGGTGTGACGAAGATGTGTAACAAAAGAAGCAGTGACATCTGTCTGGATACGAATCGGTAAAAATTGCGAACAAAAGCCAACTAATTTTTCGCTTCCTTCGACTTGTCGTCCAGAAATGGGAATACCAATTACTAAATCATCATGACCGGAAATGCGCCGCAAAAAAGCTGTGTAAGCAGCAAACATTGTCATAAATAATGTTGCTTGATTTTTGCGTCCTACAGTCTGTAAATTTTGCCATAGTTGAGGAGCAATAATTTTACTTTCTCTACCGCCTGTGTAAGTTTTGACAGCAGGACGAGGAAAGTCTGTAGGAAGTTCAAATATGGGGATTTCTCCCTCATAAGTTTTTAACCAAAAATCACGATGTTCTTGCATTTGTGGACTTTGCGCTTCTTGCTGTCGCAAAGCTAAATATTTGCGAAACTGCATTGGTGGCGATAAAGATTCTGTAGCAACACCAATTTTTGCTGAATAAAGTTTGCCGAGTTCATTCAAAATTAGCCCTAGTGACCAACCATCTGCAACAATATGATGAGTTTTTAAAGTTAGCAGATAATGTTCAGGTGCTAAACGCATCAGCACAGCCGCAAATAAAGGAGCAACACCCAAGTCAAAAGGCTTTTGCGATAACTCAGTTCTCAATACTAAAGCAGTTGCTTCTGGGTTATCTTCATCCATCAAATTGATTAACGGTAAGTCAATTGTGACACTACTGATTACTTCCTGTAGTTCGCCTTGTTCTAATATTTTGGTTCGCAACGCTTCGTGGCGATTGACTACTTCATTAATCGCTTGTTGTAAAGATGAAATATCTAAAGCACCACGCAATTCTAAGGAAGTAGTCACATTATATGATGCTGAAGCGGTTGTATCTAATTCTGCCAATAGCCAAAGCTGACGTTGCGCTTCACTGGTAGGAAATTGCTGATTTAAATTATTCCTAGCATCTTCATCTTCAGTGCGATCGCTTGCTTCTCTTTTCTTTGTTTGTGGTGGTTTAGCATTTGCGAAAAAACCTGCTTGTCGCAGTTCTATAATCGCTTCTTTGACAGCAGCTACTACTTTATTTATATCCTCATTGGTATGGCGAGTTGAGAGAAAACAAACTCGTTTTTCCCATGTATACACACCTTTGAGATTTAATAAGTAGTAAAAAAGTGGTAATTCGATAGGTTTGAGGAAAATACTATAAGCACCAGAAGATTCAAAGCGAAACAAAGAGCCAAAATGAACAATGCGGATAGGAATTCCTGTTTCTTGAAAGAACTGATTAACCTCAATAGCTAATCGATTAGTTAATTGATTGACTGTTTCTTGAAGCGTTGCGCCTTGTTCACGTAAATGTAAAAGCACTGCCCGACAAGCAGCCAAAGCTAAGGGATGACGACAGAAAGTACCACCATAAGCAGTTAATTCTGTTTGCGGATGGGAATCATCTCCATAACTCCAGAAACCGCCATCAACTGTGTCTAAGAAATCTGCTTTACCGCAGATCATACTGATAGGCAAACCACCACCGATCGCCTTACCATAAACTACTATATCTGCCTCAATCTCAAACCATTCCTGCGCTCCTCCTGGAGTAATGCGAAATCCAGTAATAATCTCATCAAAAATTAGGGCAATTTCTTTTTGTTGAGTCAATTTACGTAATTTTTGGATAAATTCTTTAGGCTGTAAATCTGGTTTACGGCTCTGCACAGGTTCTACTAAAACTGCTGCTAAATTATCAGCTTGCTCTGCAATTATTTCTAGACTTTCTTCCGCTCCATAGGTAAGAACTATAACATCTTCAACCATTCCTGATGGTGTACCAAGACTCAATGGTTCAGCTGTTCCTACTTCCTCGCCAGCGCGGGCTAAAATGCCATCAAAAGTACCGTGATAAGAACCAGCAAAAATCACAATTTTTTGGCGTTTTGTCCGAGAACGAGCAATACGAACTGCTGCCATAATCGCTTCTGTACCAGTATTACTAAAAGCGACTCGTTCTACACCTGTCATTTCACAAATTAAAGCAGCTGTTTCTGCTGCAATATTAGACTGCATTCCTAAACCAATTCCGTGTTGCATTTGTTGCTGAATTTCTGTCAACACAAAATCAGGACTATGCCCAAAAAAGTTAACTCCAAACCCCATCGCTAAGTCGATGTAATCATTGCCATCGATATCACGAAAATATGCACCTTGGGCTGATTCTGAAACAATGGGATACTGAAATTCTTTTAAAGCCATACGGAAGTCAATAGTAGGTTTCACATCAACCATTGTCTTCCGGCTGTTTTGCGAATATGCCTTGGATTTTGCTGTTCTTTGATTATAAACAATCTCTAATTTTTGGATGAAAGCTTGCTGTTGTTCGGTTAAAGATTTACTCTCTGTCAGTTTTAAAGCTAGTGGATTCAAATTTGGAGAACTAATTTTTTGGGTAGGGGGTGTGGTTTCTGTTTTGCTTGTTTTAGGAGTAGGCGCAGTTTCTGTTTGAATCAACAAAACTTCTGGTGTATTGCTTGGTGCAACAGGTGCAGATTGCAGTATTTCTAATTGCTTGATAATAGTTTTTTCATGAATATCTTTGAGTTCTTTCAAAGATTGCAATTGAGCCATCATCAAAGCTTCTTTGCCAGAGGTTGGTATTGATACAGCTACTGTTTTTGATTGGTGATCAATAGCACTTTCAGGAGAAGTGGAAGCAATAATTAACTCTTGTCCATTGTAGATGCTGATATTATTTTGTTGAGAATAAATATCTGCATTGACAAATCCACAACGTTTTAAAGCAGCACACCAACTTTCTCCACTTAGCAATGGAGTATCTAAACGTAACTCTTTATCTTGAAAACGCCACCATCCGGGTGTGAGTCCAAAAGTTAAATCAAGCCATGAATTATTTTCTACTGTTTCTAGTAATACCAAGTAACCACCAGGTATTAGTAGTTCTCGAATATTATTGAGTGTTTCTGTAATATTTCGGGTACTATGAAGCACGTTAGCAGCAACAACTATGTGATAGGAATGCGCTGTTAACCCTTGAGAAACGGGTGATTTTTCAATATCTAATTGATTGAAGTTAAACTTATGCCTATTTTTAAATTTTTGCCGTGCTTTATTGAGGAGAACAGGAGAAAGTTCAGTGAAAAAATAAGTTGTATGATTGAGATTTAAATTATTAACAATTGCTTCAGATGTCGCACCTGTACCACCTCCCACTTCAATAATTTGGTAAGGGCGATCGCTACTAGAAAAATTATTTAAAATAGAGTTAATTGCTTGGGATACTCGTTGATTCATCAAACGAGATACAGGAGAATTGCCATATATACTTTCTGCATGGACAACTGAACCTGCTGGGAAAATTAACTCTAAAGGATCTATATTTCCTTTGAGAACTTCTGCTAAATTTTCTCCACAACGTTGTAGCATATCCAATTCAGGTTTTGCTGCTGGACAAATTGTTTGCAGATTCTCTATAGCTTCTGGTAAAGAAAAAGGCGTAGGTAGGCTTTTTACTATCCATACATTACCTTGATTTTGAATAATTCCAGTTTGCTCTAAAGTTTTTAAATAACGATTAACTAAAATATGATATTTTGAGGCTATGGGTAAGGTTTGTAATAAATCCTCTGTTGTCCAGGTGTCTGCTATACTTAGTCTTTTACCTAATACTTCTAAAGCTTTCAAGATATAAGCAACAGCAATTGGTTGTAATTGGGAAATCACCCACAGATAATTATTTAATTCTGACTCGGAATTAGATACTTGAACTGAGGTTTTAGTTAAAATATCATTTATTGCTGTTTCATCAGATGTATTTGATGGTTTTTGTTTAATATAATCAGATAGATAAATAGATATTTCGTCAATTGTTTGTAAATCAGTAAATAATTGATCTATCTTGACTTTTACGCCAAATTTTTCTTCAATTTTGCGAACAAAGTCGGTCAAAAT
Source organism: Dolichospermum sp. UHCC 0352 (assembly GCF_009711925.1). Lineage (NCBI taxonomy): Bacteria > Bacillati > Cyanobacteriota > Cyanophyceae > Nostocales > Aphanizomenonaceae > Dolichospermum > Dolichospermum sp. UHCC 0352. The sequence goes on from NZ_VIKY01000283.1 coordinate 24,748, forward strand.
AATCGAATCTGCTCCCAGATTTAATAATGTCTCATCATCTCTAATGTCATTTTCATCTTCTTTAAGTAGCAAAGCCAAGATAGACTTTAATTTATTACCGATTTCTTGCTGATTTTTTTTGATATTTGCAACTTTTGCTAAATTCATATTAGTCTCCATTAGCTCTCTTTCTAAAGGCACTTCTTTGGTCAAACTTGATTGTGATAAAACAGTAGATTTAAATTGAAAACGTTTTCTTTGAAAAGGATAATTTGGTAATTGGATATTTCTATAGCCATAATCTTTATTGAATTTTTCGGCGTTAAAATTAACTCCATTAATGTAGAGTTGGGCAAGTGCTGATAGCATCGTCTGCCAGTTATCCAAGCCTCTATTGAGAGAACTAAGCCATATAGCGTCATCGTTATAACGACGGCCTTGTTCTGCTAGTATTGGTCTTGGACCCACTTCTAAAAATAGGTTATATCCTTTGTTTAACGCCGTAATTAGACTCTGGAAATACTGCACTGCTTGACGGCTTTGTTGTCTCCAGTAACTTGCATCAGGCGCAGTTGTTAAAGGTTGTCCATCAATTCCTGAAACTAGTAGAATTTGAGGAGGATGATACGAAACCTCACGAGCAGCAATTTCAAAATCATCTAAGATTGACTCCATTAATGGAGAATGAAAAGCCCCATTTACAGATAGTAATTGAACGGCTATTTTTTGGCTTTTGCAGTTGGCGACAATCTCATCAATACTATTACTTTCCCCAGAAATCACAATTTGTTGAGGATGATTAATAGCCGCGATGGAAACTGTATTACCATAGTTTTGAATGAGAGCAGATACCGTAGCTTCATCTGCAAAAACTGAAGCCATTTTTCCTAGAGGTGCAGTTTGCATTAATTGCCCACGTTTAACAATTAATGCTAGACCTGCTTCTAAACTAAATACTCCTGCAATACAAGCTGCAACATATTCACCAACGCTATGGCCAATTAGTAAACTAGGTTTGATTCCCCAAGATTGCCACAACATGGCAAGTGAATATTCTAGAGCAAATATAGCTGGTTGAGCGTATGCAGTTTGATTGAGTAAATCTGTGCGATCGCCAAATAATATTTGTTGTAGTGGAAACTCTAAATAATTTCCTAAAATGTCTGCACATTGATCAATATATTGGCGAAATGTCGGTTGGGTTTGGTAAAGTTGATTACCCATACCCGCATAACAAGCTCCTTGACCAGTGAAAAGAAAGACTATTTTAGGGTATTTTTCTCCTGTAAAACGTCGATAAAAAATCCCATGATCAATATTTTTTTCCTCAGCAAAAGCTGCTAATCTTTGTTGCAACTCTGTCAATGTATCTGCAACGATCGCTAAACGTTCAGGTAAAGACGACCTACCAATTGCCGCACTATGACAAATATCTCCCATCTCTGGATGAGACTCTAAGCGGGTGTGAAAACGTAGTGCTAGTTCTTTTAAACCCGTTTCGCTATGAGCAGAAATCGTCAACAGATGGCTGGGACGTTGCAGTTTAATTTCTGGTATGTTGGCAGCAGGTGCTTGTTCAATAATTATGTGAGCATTGGTTCCAGAAAAACCGAAGGAACTGACTCCAGCGATACGGACTTGGCCATTGTTCGACCAGGGTATGGCTTGACTAGGAATTTTGATCGGGTATCCTTGCCAATTAATCAGGGGATTGGGTTCTTGGAAGTGGAGATGAGACGGAATCTCACCATGCTGGAGGGCGAGAATTGTCTTGATTGTGCCTGCTATCCCTGCGGCAGCTTCGAGATGTCCGATATTAGTCTTAACTGAACCGACGTAAAGAGGTTGCGATCGCTCTCCATACACAGCAGCGATCGCGTTCATCTCAATGGGGTCGCCTAAAGAAGTACCCGTACCATGTGCTTCTATATAACCGACTTCCTGGGGTTTGACTCTAGCATCAGCTAAGGCTTGACGAAGTAAATCTTGTTGGGCGGGGCCACTGGGAACTGTTAAACCGGCGGCTGCACCGTTATGATTGACCGCAGACCCCCGTAGTAATGCGAGAATGCGATCGCCATTTTTTTCAGCGACAGACAGGCGTTTGAGAACTAAAACCCCGCATCCTTCGCCCCGCACATATCCATTTGCAGCCGCATCAAAAGTCTTGCAGCGACCATCGGGAGACATCATCCCCGACTGACAAAGGTTAATCGTAATTGCCGGATCTAAGATGAGATTGACACCACCTACTAAGGCTATTTTGCACTCATGATTTCTCAAGCTGCGAATAGCTTGGTGAAGTGCAACCAATGAAGAAGCACAGGCTGCATCAATAGACATACAAGGTCCGCGGAGGTTGAGAAAATAAGATAACCTACCTGCTGCTGCACTTAGGGAGTTTCCTGTACCAAAAAAAGAATCGATTTCATCATACTTGCTTTTGTAGACTGTCATCGCGTGGTCAACACTAGTGATACCGACAAACACACCCACGCGATCGCCTGCTAAATTAGTTGGTGGTAAATTGGCGTTTTCTAACGCTTCCCACGCCACCTCAAGTAATAACCTGTGTTGAGGATCCATTGAAGTTGCTTCGCGGGAAGATATGGAGAAGAAACGGGCATCAAATTCTGTAATATCCTGTTGTAAAAATCCCCCATAACGAGTGTTCATTTTGCCAGGAGTAGGCTCTGGAGCATAAAATTTTGAGATATCCCAACGGCTTTGAGGAACTTCTACAATTGCATCAAGTCCAGCTTGACAAAAGTTCCAATAAGCTTCAGGAGAACTGATTCCTCCAGGGAAACGACAACCCATTCCCACAACAGCAATCGGCTCACTTTGTCTAGTTTCTAATTCAGTAATGCGAGCCTGCATCGCCTCCATTTTTGTGAGGGTTGTAGCTATTAATTTTTTATAATCTGTATTTTGAGCCATGCTTTTGTCCGCGATTTTTTGATTGTCTGGTAATATCTAATCCGGTTTTTCCCCTGAAAATAAAAGATAATCATCAAAAGCCATAAACCAACCTCTATCTCTCGACCAAGCCTCAAGACCTGGATTATCTTGCTGGAGATTGATCACTAAATCGTGTTTACTAATGCCTTTACTGGACTCAGCAAAGTAACGCACAGCAGCAGGCCAAACATATTCACTAATTGATACAGCTTGGATATTTACAAATCCATGTTTTTTGAGTTTTTCAACATAAATATTGCGGTCATATTGGTTAACAAAAGGAATACACATTTTCTTGCTATTGACGCGCAGCCAAAAGTCAATATTTCGTCCTACTCTTGGCAGACAATCAGCTAATGCTAACTTTCCACCGGGGCGCAAAACTCGAAATGCTTCCGCAAAAAAATCTTCACGAGTATTGAAATGAAAAGCACATTCTAAAGCTGTAACTTTATCAAAAGTATTGTCCTCACAAGGAATGTTAGTTGCCGAACCCACCTGAAGATTTATACGTTCAGATAATCCCGCCTTAGCTACTCGTTCTTGAGCAATTTCTACTTGTATTTCTGTCGTATTTATCCCAGTAATTGCATCTACATTGTTTTCACGCACCCAGAGTATATCTTGTTCAGCAAAACCGAAGCCGACATCTAAAACTTTGTCTCCAGGGCTAAGTTTGGCAATTTCTCCCAATTTCCGGGCTAAAGCAGCACAGGCTCCGTTATAAGTCGTTTCCTCTTGCCAATAGCCAAAGTTGAGCCATTGGGGAACATTGGGATCGTGAAGATCACACTCTCGTTTAGCTATCCTAGTATAAAGTTCAGATACCTCAAATTTATCTCGTAAAAACCAAAGTTCTTGAAGTGGATTCTGGATAAATTCTTTGATGATTATCCAGCGATTGCGCCATTCATAGTTGAAGGGGATTTTACCAATATTTTCCAACACTTTACTCTCCTATTTATCAATTAAAAATTTTTGACGCACTGAAATTTAGCTTTAATATTTAATCACCATATTCTTCAAGCTCCGCTAACTTTTGATTAAGTAGTATAGCCAACTCATCTTCATTGAGACTTTCATAAGGATTGACAATCTCACTAGATTCATTTGATTTTATCTCAAAATCAACAGAATCTGCTAACACTTCTTTCTGCAAATAAATGTTGAGACTCGCAATATTAGGATAATCAAAGATTATAGATGTAGGTAAAGTACAAGCTAAATTACTTTGCAGCCGATTTTTAAATTCTAGTACCATTAACGAGTTTAAACCCAACTCTAAAAATGAGGTGTGGTGAGGAATCACACTACTAGCAGATAATCCGGTAACTTCGCGTAAAATTTGCTCAATTCCTTGCGATAAATTTTCTGCTCGCTCATCTATAGATACAGACTTTAATCGTTCTAATAATTTTGCCTCTTTGCTATCTGCTTTAGTTGTAATTACTTCGGCAAAGAATGGTTGATTAATGTTAAAAGCTTGATTAAAAGTAGACCAATCAATATCAAGAATAATTCCTTGATCAACGTCGCTGAGAATTAAGTCACTGAGATATTTGATAGCGGTATCAGAAGGCATACTGTGAATACCCCAATTAGCAAAACGTTGTTTTTCAATTTTATTCCCTGTATCCCATGCGCCCCACTTGATACTAATACCTGGTAATCCTAAACTTTGTCGTTGCTGTATTAAAGCATCCATAAAAGCATTAGCAGCAGCGTAACTACTTTGTCCCGGTGAACCTAGAATTACAGCAGCAGAAGAAAAGGCTATGAAAAAGTCTAAAGATAGATTGCGGGTGTAGCGGTCTAATAATAAAGTGCCTTCCACTTTGGGACGCATAACATTTTGATATTTTTCCCAATTTTGATTAGTTAAAAGCCCATCATCAAGGACAGCTGCCGCGTGAATGACTCCGCGTAAGGGGGGTAAATCCGCGCCAAAACGGGAGAATAGCTGTTCCGTATCTGCGGCTGAGGTAATATCAGCATTGACAATTGTAATCTGTGTACCATTTTTAGTTAATGAGGCGATCGCTTCTGGTTGAGATTTGACATGGCGACTACACAAAACCAAATGGCTAGATCCCATTTGTGATAACCACTGAGCCATGAGCAAGCCAAGTTTACCCAAACCACCTGTAATTAAATAAGCTCCCTCTTTGCTAACTAATTGCTGTTTTTGGGCTGCGGGAATTGTTGCAGATACTAACCTTGCTCCATAACGGTTTCCTCGGCGTAAAGCTAGGCGTGACTCACTGCCTGATGTATGAAATTCGTTGAACAAAAATTCAGCTTCATGAGATTCTACAATTGCTGGTAAATCTAAACATACACAACGAATTTGGGGATATTCATGATTAATTACTGCTCCTAATCCCCAAAGCGGAGATTGTTCCGGTTGCAAATAAGTTTCAGATAAAACTCGATTCGCACCACGAGTTACTAACCATAAATCAGGTAATTTTTTCATATTACTAGTAATAGTTTGAATTAAATACAATACAGCATTACAACTCTTGTAAACTGTATCTGCACTTGCTTCATTAGGTACAGTTTCCCAAGCAAAAATCACACCCGTAGGAAATTCACCCGATGGATATGCTTCTTGATATAAACGTTGAAAATCAGATTTCCGAGATGGATTGATGACAAAACTTTCTAGAGAATGACGTTTATAATCATCACTAAGTTCTACAGTAATAACTCTTTCTCCAGCTTTTTGCAATAAATTAATCGACTGATACAAAGCTGTGCTAGGACGTACAAACACTAACCATGAATGTTGAGAGTTTCCTGTAATAGTTGAAACTGAATCAAGCTTTTGCCATTGCACCTGGTAAAAACAATTATTTTCAGTTTCTTGCCATAAACGTTGTAAAACTGCTGGATTAATCCGCCGTGCTGTTAAGTCTGTAAACCGAGCGCAAAGCTGTTCTTGCTCATCATAAACCTCTACATCTACACAGATTTCACCATCAATCTGAGATTTAATCTCAATGTGCGTCCAAGCTTGAGTACCAGGATTGCCAAATAATTCTAGAGAAGAGAAACCATAAGGTAAATGCAATTCCTGACCGTGAATTTCTGGGAAAGCCGCGCCAATACTTTGTAAACAAGCATCTAAAAGCACAGGATGCAAACAATATCGCCGATCTACCAAACTGCGATCGATACTAATTTTAGCCTGAGAACTACTGCTAAAATACCTGAGTTCTTGAATAGCCTGAAAACGCTGACCATAGCTAATTCCCATCTGCTCATAAAACTCATAAAATCTGGCTAGATCTACAGATTCCCTTCTTTCATCCTTTGCGTCTCTGCGTCTGTGTGTGAGCTTTTCATGTCTTTCATTAACGTTAATCTCACCCGTAACATGAAGTACCCAACTATCTTTTGCTGAATCACTACTAAATATCTCAAAACTATAGCCAGACGACTTCTTAGACTTAAAAATCAGTTGCAATTTAGTTTGAGATTGAGATAAAACTAACCCCTGATGAATAGCAACATTTTGAATAATCGCCAAATCATCAGTAAATATTTGCCGACTAGCTACTAAAATCGTTTCAATAAAACCCGTAGCCGGAAACAAGATTTTTCCAAATACCTTGTGTCCTTCCAGATAATCTGGATACTCAGAACTTATCTCTCCTTCAACAATAATTTCTCCTGTAGCTAGCTTTTTAACCTCATGAATAAAAGGATGCAGTTTAGTCTTAATATCACTTACAAAAAATTGTGGATTTGATAACCAATAACGTTCTCGTTGAAACGGATAAGTAGGTAAAAGAACCCGCTGGACTTGCTTAAATACCTCTGTCCATTCTATAGAATAACCATTAACAAAAAGTGTTGCTAAACTTCTGTACATCTGGGCTTGTTCATCTTGTCCAGGTACAATGCTGGGTAGCCATAATATTTCTTTGCTTTGAGAATTTAGCCGCGCCATACCTAATAACACAGGCTTTGGTCCTAACTCCAAAAAATGGCGATAACCACTGTCAATTAACAATTTAAATCCTTGACCAAAATGTACAGTATTGCGAAGATGGCGCAGCCAATAATCGGCAGTAGCAATTTCTTTGCCAATTGGTTTACCTGTGACATTACTAATAATATTCAGGCTTGGTTCATGGAAAGAAACTTGCTGTAACATCTTAGCAAAATCATCAAGGATTGGCTCCATTAAAGGAGAATGAAAAGCATGAGATACTGCCAAACGTCTAGTTTTATAACCTTGCTCCATAAATGATTTCTCTAGTTGTTCAACAATTTCACTCAAGCCAGAAATAACATTAATTGCACCATTATCTGCGGCAATATTTACTTGATTTCCATAGGGAGTCAGATGATCGGCTACTGTTTGATAATCAGCATAAATTGCTGCCATTGCTCCATTATGCGGTAGTTCTCCCATCAAGCGACCGCGTTGAACAACTAACTGCAAAGCATCTTCTAAAGAAAAGACTCCTGCTAAACAAGCGGCGACATATTCACCAATACTGTGTCCTAAAAGGGCAGCAGGTTGTATTCCCCAAGATTGCCATAATTTCGCAAGTGCGTATTCCAGTGAAAACAGGGCTGGTTGTGTGATTTGAGTCTGTTCTAGCTGTTCACTATTTTGCAATTGAAAAATTAAACCTAAGAGCGACTTTCCTAAAATAGGTTGCAGAATGTTGTCACAAAGTTCCAGAGTATTTTTAAAGACGGGTTCTTGGTTGTAAAGAGTTTGTCCCATCCCTGAATATTGAGAACCTTGTCCTGAAAATAGGAAAACTACTTTTGTTTGAGTTTCTGATGTAATTGGAGTAATTAAATTATCAGAATCTTCACCTTTTTGGAAATCAGCAAGTGCTTTTTCGGCTGTAGTATTTGAGTCAGCCAAGACACACAATCGATGCCGGAAAATAGCCCTTCCTGTACTGGCAGTAAAACAAGTATCTGCGAAATTCACAGATTCATTTAAAGCGTATTGATAATTTTTTGCTAATTCTTTGAGAGATTTTTGAGAACGAGCCGAAAGCGGCAGGAGGTAAAATTTCTGCTCAGATGGCTGTGGAGAATTAGATGCAATTTCTCCAACAATAATATGAGCATTAGTACCACTAAATCCAAAAGAACTTACTCCAGCAATGCGTTCTCGTTGGCTAGGATGCCAGTTTTTTCCATGTACTGGAACTTCAAAAATCTGAGAACTCCAATCAAAACGGGGGTTGGGTTGTTGAAAGTGAAGATGGGGAGGAATTTTGTGATGTTGTAGGGCTAAAACAGTTTTAATTAACCCAGCAATTCCGGCTGCTCCTTCTAAATGTCCTAAATTAGTTTTGACAGAACCAATAATTAAAGGTCGATTTTGGAGACGTTTGCCAAATACCGCAGCCATACTTTCTAATTCAATCGGATCGCCTAAAGCTGTCCCAGTACCATGAGCTTCGATAAAATCTATTTGCTCTGGGTTGAGTTTCGCCGCCTTTAATGCTTGATGTAATAATTTTTCTTGAGCATCACCATTAGGTACAGTCAAACCACTACTTGGTCCATCGTGATTTACGGCTGTACTATGAACTTTAGCTAAAATGCGATCGCCACTTTTAACGGCTTGACTCAACCGCTTGAGAACAATCATCCCGCAGCCTTCGCCCCGTACCATACCATTAGCACTCGCATCAAAAGTCTTGCAACGTCCATCAGGTGCAAGCATATGGGCGCGACTTTCAATTAAGGAAATTACCGGAGTTAAAATTATATTCACACCACCTGCTAAGGCAATGTCACACTCACCATTACGCAAAGCATTGCAAGCTAGATGTACTGCTACTAAAGAAGAAGAACAAGCAGTATCAACTGTCATTGATGGTCCCTGTAAGCCCAGTACATACGAAATACGACCGGCAGCTACACTCAGAGAAGTGCCAGAACCAGTATAGGCGTTAATTGCTTCTGGTGCGTAACTCAACTGGGCATAGTCTTGAGTCATCGCCCCCACAAAAACCCCTGTTTGAGTGTTGCGTAACTTTTGGGGGTTTTGCCCAGCAGATTCTAAGGCTTGCCAAGTTGTTTCTAATAGTAGGCGTTGCTGAGGATCGATGGCGACTGCTTCGCGGGGGACAATGCCAAAGAATTCGGCATCAAATTGATCTATTTGCTCTAGAAATGCTCCGTAAGGAGAATAGATTTTTCCTGGTGTATCTGGATCGGGATGATACCATGCTTGCATATCCCAGCGATCGCTGGGAATTTCTCTGACTGCATCTTTCCCCTGTTCTAAAAGTTGCCAGAATGATTCCAAATCATTCGCACCGCCAGGAAATCGACAAGCCATCCCTACAATCACAATTGGATCTTCTTCCTGTTGCGGTTTTTCGGGGGTATATTTTTCAATTTGGATTTGGGGAACTTCTTGTATTAGTTGTTGTACAGGAGTTTGCACCTCAGAGGTAACTAAAATTTCCCGCAGGAGATAATCTGCTAAAGTTTCCACATTGGGAAACCGAAAAGCGATTGTTGTGGGTAGAGAGCAATTAAAATCTGTTTGCAGAAGATTGCGAAGTTCTGTGGAAGTGAGAGAATCCATCCCCATGTCAAAAAAGCCTTGTTGGGGAGATACTTCATGAGTTGATAGTCCTAATACAGTGCAAACTCGCAAACTAATTTGGCGGATAAGTAAATCACGACGCTGTTTTACAGGTATGGTTTGCCACTGTTCTAAAAGATTGGATGCAGTTTGAGATTTAGGTTTGATTTGGGGTAAGAAGTTTTGATAAAAGCTTTGATTAATGTATGGAAAACGTTGCCAATCAATAGCAATTACACCAGCACGTACAATTTGATTAAACAGAATTTTTTCTAGAGTATTGAGTGCTAAATCTGGTGCGATCGCATCATAACCTTTGGCTGCTAATCTTTCTAAGACATTGCGATCGACTGCTGCACCGATTTCGCTCCACGGCCCCCAGTTGATGACTGTAGCTGGTAAATTGTGTGCATGACGATAATAGGTAAAGGCATCTTCAAAGGCATTCGCAGCCGCAGCATTAGCTTGTCCCGCCGAACCAATGAGCGACACAGCAGAGGTATAACAAACAAAGAAATCTAAGGTATCGTTCAGGGTTAGTTGATGCAGTAGCCAAGTTCCTTTCACCTTGGGGGCGAGAACATAGTTGAAACGTTCTGGTGTCAGTCGCAGTAATGTTGTATCGTCTAAAGTGCCAGCGATGTGGAAAATTCCTCGCAACGGATATTGCGATCGGCATTCTTCTAGTAGGGCGTGCAGTTTCTCGGCATCTGTGACATCAACATCTTTAATTTGGATGTCTTCGTTAATGGATTGCAGACTTGCTAGAATTTCAGGATTGAGAGCTTTTGCACCACTGCGACTGCACAATACTAAATGGCACGCGCCATGTTCTATCATCCATCGGGCAGTGGCTAAACCTAATCCGCCTGTACCACCAGAAATTAGATAAAAGCCATCTTGACGGAAATTGATGTTTCCATCTGCTAATTTGCGCTCTACCAAACGCGGACAGAAGCGTTGTTCGCCCCGCAAAGCGACGCGGTTTTCTTGGGTGTTGTTGTGGATTTCTCTAAATAATTTTTCTCCTAAATCTTGTGCATGAGGATCTAAATCAATCGCTCTAAAATTTAGTTCGGGATGCTCTAGAACTAAGCTTAAAGCCATTCCTAATAAGGAAGATTGGGCTGGAGAAGTTAAGGTTGTGATTTCTTTTGCTGGTACAGACCCTTGAGTAACAAGAATGAGCGCGGGGGGGTTTTCTTGTTGTAATAATGCCTGAAGTAGAAATAGAAAACGTCTACAATGAATTTCTACAGCTTGATAAATTTCGCCTTCTATTTCTTGTAATGACCAGAGGTAGATGATTTCACGGGTTTCTGGTGTTATCAGGTTTTGTAATAGTGATAGGTAATCGTCGGGGTTATCGGGGTTAATGTCTTGAGGGGAGATGAGGGAACAAGTAATTCCTCGCTGTTGGAATGGGGTGATTAAACTGCGAGCAATTCCGTTAGTGTCAGCAAAGATTATTTCGCGCCAAGACACAGAGGTGCATAGAGAAGGAAGGCTGCTTTTGGCGATGATTACGCTTTGTTGTAATAGGTTCCGTGTCTTTGGATTGGTTGGTTCGATGATGTTAATTTCTGTAAATTGATGCTTGGCGAGTAGGTTTTGCCAATGTTCTGTATCTACTAATGGATAACCATTGCGGTGCGGATCTTGACTGCATAACCACCATCCTTCTGTTAACCCAAAGGTTAAATCTACCCAAGGACGCGCTCCGGTACTTTCTAATAGTATGAGTATGGCATTAGGAGCTAGTAAAGAACGGACATTATTAAGGGTTTCATTAATATCTGCTGTGGCATGAAGGACGTTAGCAGCAATAATAATATCAAAATAACTAGGTAGAAATCCTTGAGAAATGGGGGCTTTTTCTATATCTAAAGTTTGATATTTAATGAAGGGATAATTACTGAAATTTTCTTTGGCTCTGGTTAAAAAGCTAGAAGAAATATCGGTAAATGTGTATTCAATTTGTTCTGGAGGTAAATGTGGTAAAATTGCTGCGGTACTTGAGCCTGTTCCCCCTCCAATTTCGAGGATGCGTAACTGTCGATTTGTTGGTAAATTTGCTACTACAGTTTTAATTGTGGCTGCGACTAGTTCATTCATCAACTTAGCACCAGCCGCATCAGAATATACAGATGCGATCGCATTCAAATCGCCTTGGGGAAATAGTAATTCTAATGGCTCAATTTGGCGGCGCATTACCGCAGCTAAAGCCGAACCACAACGTTCTATCAAATTAATTTCTGCAAGGTAATCAGGAAATTCCCTACGTAGTTGTTGAATTGGTAATTGAGATGAAGATATAACAGGTTCTTTTGCTAATAACCATCCATCTTTTTGCTGAGTAATTATTCCTTCTTCAGCTAGAATTGCTAAACACCGCGACAATAAAGGACGATAAAAATCAACAACTCCACCTTGAGTAGCAATCTGTTCTTCTGGATAAATTTGACCTAATTGGGGTTGCCAGTTAAGCTCTTTTAAACCTTCCCATATATAACTTACGCTTAAAGTTTCCATTTCTTCAAGCAAGCGTTCATATTGGTACAATTTTTCAGCTAATTGCTGTTCTAATTGCTGGGGTTGAACTAGAGTTTTAATGGCATCAGGGTTTAGTAAATAATCTCTACCATCAGGTAACAATGATGCTAAAGTAATCCACTCCTCTATGTAAGATTGTGGTTGGATTTGATGGCGGATAATTTCTTGACTTTGAACTGATTTAAGTTCAAATCCTGTAATTGCTACTAGTAACTCACCTTGTTCTGAATAAATATCAATATTAGAGATAATATAGTTATTAGAATTTTTAGTTAGTCGAGCTGCACTGATGACACTAGCACCTGGAGCCTTGAAGAATTGAAATTTAGCAATGCGGACTGGGACATAAGTTACAGATGATTCTTGCTGAAATAAAATTGCAGCGATCGCCTGAAAACAAGCATCCAACATTACTGGATGAAACTTATATTTTTCGGCTTCTAGACACTGAATTTGTGTTAACTTGATTTTAGCAAATGCACTATTTTTGCCACGTTGAAGCTTATTAATGATCTGGAAGCTACTGCCGTAATTAACTCCTGATTTTTGATATCTTTCATAAAATGAATTAATTTCCATCTGCTCTGGACAGTTAGCAGCTATTTGTTCTAGATTTTGGCGATTTGCATCTAGTATATTTAAACTATCAATTCCCCCGGTAACAAGTACATCCCAATTATTATTACTTTGCTGATATATTTGAAAACAATTTTGTTCAATAATTAACTGTAATGTATCCTCTTGTTCTTGCAGCAATAGTGCTTTTTGAAATTCGATATTTTCTAAAATTACAGCTTGGCTTTGTGCCGCTGCTAACGCCATTTCAATAAAAGCTGCACCAGGAAATATCGGTTTATCAAAAACTTGATGTTCTGTTAAAAATTCTGGGTTGTTCTGACTAATACTAGCTCGATATTGAATAGAAGAGAGGGGAGAGGGGAAGCGATCGCCTAATAAAGGGTGTCCAGAGCGATTTGATTTAATAGCATCTACCCAGTAGCGTTTGCGAATAAAAGGAGAACTGGGCAAACTAATTTTTTGTCCTGAGCAAGAGCGATGGAATTCTTGCCAATTAATATTTACTCCTCTTACATATAGTTCAGCTATGACTGTTTGGATTTGCTGATAATTACTGCAATCTTTTGCTAAACTACATAAGCAAAGGATTTCTTTTGCTGGTAATTTACTATGAACGATATTATTTATGGGCTGATTTCCAATCTCTAGAAATATTTGATAGCCCATCTGATGTAAGGTAAAAATCCCTTTTTCAATATTGTCTAGGTGATGTAGCTGTTGCAACCAGTAAGCAGCAGTTTTAATATAATTATTAGCAACCTCACCATTATTAGAAATTAAAGTGAGTTGTGGATTACGATAAGAAACTTCTTCAGCTACTTTTTGAAAAGCTAAAAATTCTTTTTCTCCACTTTGCTCGCTAAATAAATGAACGCGAGTTGCCACTAATTTAACTGCATCTCCAATCGAAAAAATTCCAGCTTGTTGAGCAGCAATATATTCGCCTAAACCATTTCCTAAAATTGCAGAAGGGCGGATTCCCCAAGATTTCCAGAGTTCACAAAGAGCATATTGCAGCGCAAATAATGTTGGGTGAACATATAAAGGATCGTTTATATCTTGATTGTTATCAAGTAAGTCTTCTATAGAGAAATTTAAATAGTTTTGAAATAGGCGATCGCATTGCATCAAAGCATCACGAAATACAGGCTCATTTACAAAAAGCTCTTTCCCCATCGCCGGAAATATAGTTCTTGCATCATTGCAAACAAAAGCGATTTTAGTATTTACTCGTACCTCACCGTAAATGATATTAGCTTCTCGGTCATTACCATTAACAAAAGCTCGAAGTTGTTCTTTAAAACTAGCAGTATTGGAAACTAATAAAGTTAATCGCTGTTTATGATGAAAACGACCTGTATTTACAGAAAAGGCGATATCAGTTAAGTTAACTTCCGGTTTTTGGTCAATATAATTAACAAAGTTAGCAGCCAACAGACGCAATCGTTCTTCATCTTTAGCAGACAGAGTTACCAGTACAGGAAATGTTGTTTTAGTTGAGGATTGTACTTGCGGAGGTTCACTCAATATTGCATGAGCATTTGTTCCCGATGCTCCAAAAGAACTGACTCCAGCCGCTTTTATCTTGCCATTGCCTTGAGTCCAGGGGCGAGTCTGTGTCACCACGTGCAGAGGTATGCTATCCCAATTAATGTGAGGATTTGGTTTTTGGAAATTGAGATGTGCCGGAATTTCGCCATGATAGATAGATAATATAGTCTTGATCAAGCCAGAAATCCCCGCCGCCGCCGCTAGATGACCAAGATTTGTTTTGACAGAACCGATTAACAAAGGTTGGGATGGAGAGCGATTGACACATAAAGCATCAGCGATCGCTTTAATTTCAATCGGATCTCCTAAAGATGTACCCGTACCGTGAGCCTCGACATAATCAATAGCATTGGCACTTAGACGAGCATCAGCTAAAGCATCACGAATTAAATCTGTCTGCATAGGTCCATTAGGAACAGTAAAACCGCCACTGGCACCATCGTTATTGACAGATGTTCCTCGAATTAACGCCCAAATGCGATCACTATCTGCTAAGGCTTCACTCAACCTTTTTAAAACAACAACTCCGCAACCTTCACCAATCCCAAATCCGTCAGCACTTTCGTCAAAGGTTTTGCACCTACCGTCAGCAGCTAACATCTGATTTCTGCACAAGGCGATCGGCACTTCCGGGGTGAGAATTAGGTTTACTCCCCCCACCAAAGCTTGCCGACATTCCTGGGAGCGCAAAGAACGGCAAGCTAAATGCACTGCTACCAGTGAAGAAGAACAAGCCGTATCGATAGCCAAACTAGGGCCATTGAGATTCAAAAGATAAGAAATGCGTCCAGCAGCAGCATTTATATGGTTGCCAGAGATATGATAAGCCCCTATTGTGCTATAATCTCCTCCCGGTGCAATCAGACGAGCATAATCATTGTTTGTGATGCCAATAAAAACACCGGTTTTGCCGATTCTGGCAGTAGGCGCAGCCATACCAGCATCTTCTAACGCCTCATAGCCAACTTCTAAAAGTAACCGTTGCTGAGGATCGATATGCAAAGCTTCTCTCGGTGCAATCCCAAAAAAGTGCGCGTCAAACATCGACACGTCATTGAGAAAACCGCCTTGAGATACATAGATTTTGCCGGGTTTACTACGATCTGAGTCATAAAAATCAGACACATTCCAGCGATCGCTAGGTACATCTGTGAGCGTATTACCACCAGCTTTGAGAAAAGACCAAAAAGCTTCAGGAGTGGAAATATTTTTACCAAAACGACAACCCAAACCCACAACCGCAATCGGTTCGCTTTGTTGAGCTTCAACAGCTTTTAATCTCTCCTTCGCTTCATTTAGCGCCTTAAACACCCTAGCTTGGACAGACTTATCGTTACTTATCTCCAACTCCATCTTTTCTCCTTCCCCTCTTCCTCTGCGTCTACCTAAGTTTGCTTAACGAGGGTTCCCCTAGCACCGCAACTTCTCTCTGCGTGAGCTAAAAAATCAAGAATTACCTAAAAAAGCCTCTAAATCTGCAAGCTCTTGTAAAAATAAATCCTGATCAACCTCCTCCTGAATAGGAACAACATTTACAGAAGCATTAACCTGCCAACTAAACACCTGTTCCACTAAATAATCAACTAATCTTCTAATGTTAGGAAAATCAAATATCAAAGAAGCAGGTAAAGCCACTTCCAATCCTTTCTCTAAACGATTTTTTAATTCAATCGAAAGCAAAGAATCAATCCCCATTTCTAAAAATCCTTGTTCGGTATCTGGTATCTGTTTATTTCCTAAAATTGTCCCTACTTGTTTGCCAATATATTCAAACAAATGTTGCCGACGTTCTCCTGGTGGAATTTCTTCTAGAAAACGACGTGTAGAGATTGACTGTTGAATTCCTTTAACTGAATTTTTGTATTCTCCTAATTTTTCAAAAATTGGTTTATTGCCTTTAGATTGATAAATATTTTTGAATCGCACCCAATCTACATCAGCTAGTAAGATTTGTGTTTTTCCAGATTCCATAATAGCGGTCATTGCTGCAAAAGCTTTATCTAAAGCAATTTCTTTCATACCAATTTGTTTGAGCCAATCTTCATAATCTTGAGAAACTATGCCATTTCCAGCTAATAATGCCCAATTCAAACTAGTAGCTGGTAATTTTTGAAGATGACGTAAATGAGCTAAAGCATCCATAAAATGACTAGCAGTATCGTATAAACCTTGCTCTTTAGCTCCCCAAATTGCACCTGCGGTAGAGAACAAAACAAAGTAGTCTAATTGAGTTGCTAAAGATAACTGATGCAAATTCCAAGAACCGCGAACTTTTGCCTGAAAAACTTCTGCAATATCATCTAATGTACATTCGCTTAATTTAGCTTTGCGTCCTGACACTCCGGCAAGATGGAAAATACCCCGGAGCGGATCAGATATTTTTTGAATTTTGGTAAAGATGCGTGACATTTGCTCAAAATCTCCCACATCTGCTTGACAAACTTCTACAGTTGCTCCCTTTTGTTCTAAAGTCTTGATATTTTGAATTATTTCCCCAAATTCTGCTTGTGAATCCCACTCTGCTCGTAGTGGAAATTGACGACGTGTAGTCAAAATGAGGTGTTTTGCGCCCAAATCAACCAGATGGCGAGCAAGTTGTAATCCTAGATGACCAATACCTCCTGTAATCAAATAAGTAGCTTGAGCTTGGATAGTGACTGGTTTTGTAGGTAGAGATTCCAGTGGGGAAAGACGCGCAACGTAAGCTTGACCTTTGCGGAACATCAGATGATCTTCGGTGACAGAGTTAGTCAATCCTGAGAGTAAAGCAACAAGATTTTGAGCAATATCGGCGTGGGGACAGAGGTCTATCATTCCCCCCCATAGTTCTGGTTCTTCTAGCCCCATCACGCGCCCCAACGCCCAAAGCGGAGACTGAGTAACAAAAGATGGCTGCTCTAATCGAAAGGGTTGACCACCTTGGGTAACGAGGAATAATTTGGGAGGATGAGGTATTTTTTTAATCGCCTGGAGAAGATTTAAAAGATGGTGACAGCGATTGAATAAAGTAGACTCATACTGATCGCCCTCACCACCATTCACAAGATAAATAATTCCACGCCAACAGAGAGATGAAGCCAGCCGTGTTTCTAGCTCAGAGCTATTTTCTAAATTGGCGATCGCACAAGATCCACAATCTTTGCTTAGTTGCTGTTGAATTGCTAGAGCTAGATTATCTGTTTCACTATCGGTAAAAATTAGCCAATTACCCGAAATATCGCTGCTTTTTTCGGCATTTTGGGCAACAATAATACTTTGCTGAAATAAAGGACTGCCAATTTTTTCGTCAGGAGAAATAAATTCAGCTTGAGCAAAACCAGATTCTCGGAGAATAGATTGCCAAGTAGATGCTGCAATAATGGGATGATCTGAGCGTAAATCGCGATCGCTAAAACGCCACCAACCTTGAGTCACGCCAAATATTAAATCAATCCACCGGGACTGATGAGTAAGTTCTAGGAGTAACAAGTGTCCTCCAGGACGCAGTAAACCTCGAATATGGGGTAAGGTTTCTCCTTGTAAATCCCGCGTAGAATGCAATACATTTGCTGCAATAATTAGATCGTAAGAACCGGGTAAAAAACCTTGAATTTCGGGGTCTTTTTCTATGTCCAAAACTTTGTATTCTATGAAAGAATGAGCAAAAGTATCTTTGGCAGTCTCTAGAAAGAATGGCGAGATATCAGTAAATGTGTAGTTAATTTGACGAGAAGCACAAGCTTGGAGAATTTGATGGGTAGTAGCTCCAGTTCCCGCACCAATTTCTAGAATTCGGATTGGTTCTAATGGAGAATAGTTTGATAATAAAAGCTCTACTGTTTTAGAGATACTAAGGTTGAGAACTTTTGCCCAAGATGTGTTTTTATAAAACTCTGCTACTCCAATTTGCCCGTCTTGAGCAAATAAGATGGATAAAGGAGAAATCTTCCCGGTAATTATGGCTGCAAGATTGACCGCAACTCGCTTAAACAGCGTTAATTCTATGGAAGCATTTGGATACTGAACAATCAAATCATCTACTGTTAAATCAGAGTGAGATTGTTGCGGTTCACTGATGATTTTCCAGCCCAAACCCTGCTTTTCTAGAAAGCCTGTTTGTGCCAATATTTTTAAGCAGTGCTGCCATAGTAATCTATACTCCTCTTTAATGCCAGCCTGACGTAAACTATTTTCTGGAGAGAGGATAGTATTTATTTGCCATAATCCCAAATCTTTTAACGTTTTCACAATAAAGTTGGCACTAAGTTCTTCCATTTGGGAAAAAGCTAGAGAAACTCCTGTAAATTGTGTAGATTTGATTTGTTCTGACAAATAAGAGCCTAAATCAGTTTGAATTATTTCTAAATTCTCTAATTTCTTAGCTGATAAAAGATGAGGTAGCCACTCTAACTGATAAAGTAAGTTATCAAAATTAGAATTACCTGTGTCTTGATGATGTAGCTGAATTAATTGTTGAACAATTGCCGATAAAGTTTGTTTTTCAGCTTCAGAATAATTCCCAGTTTCTATTAGAGTCTGGATCAAATTGTTTGTATCTTTTTGAGACAACATCTTGACAACAGCAGATTCCTTGGCAGTTTGGAATTGAGTTTTTAAGGGAATCCAATGTTGACGTTGCTGAAAAGGATAAGTTGGTAAAGCACATCTTTTAGGTTGGTAATCTTTTTCAAGTCCAAACCAATCTATATTTGCACCACGTACATAAAGTTTACCTAGACTTTCTAGTAGAACTTCCCAATCAGAAAATCCTGAGCGTAAACTCGGTAATATTAGAGGGTTAGATAAAGATATCGATGACTGAATAATGCCTAAAAGAACAGGTTGTGGTCCAATTTCGATAAAACTATCACATCCAAGAGATTCTAGAGACACAACTCCTTGATAAAATTGCACAGGATGCAGCAAATGTTGAATCCAATAATCAGGAGTAACAATACTGTCATCTGCAATTTCTCCTGTCAGGTTAGAGATAATAGGAATTTGGGGTTTAGCAAAATCAATTTCTTGCAGGGTATTTTTAAATTCTCCACATACGGGTGCTATTAATGGTGAATGAAAAGCATGAGAAACCTTTAATTGGCGAACTTTTACTCCAGCGTTAATAAAGTGTTCGCTAAGTTGTTGAATGATTGTTTGTTCGCCGGAAATTACTGTATGTTGTTTTGCATTGATTGCTGCGATCGCAACTTTTATCCCCTGATTTTTACACAATTGCCGCACAGATGTTTCATCCAGAAAAACGGCAGCCATCGCTCCTTGCTCTGCGGGTAATCCACCAATTAAATTTGCTCTTTGTACGACCAGTTTTAAACCACTTTCAATATCAAAAACTCCTGCAAAACAAGCAGCCGCATACTCGCCCAAGCTATGCCCTAAAACAGCAGTAGGCTCAATGCCCCAAAAACGCCATAATTGAGCTAGTGCTACTTCGACAACAAATAAAGCTGGTTGGGTATAAGATGTATGATTTAAAGCTACATCAGAATTAGCAAAGATGACTTGCAGTAAAGATCTACCTGTTAGTTCTTGATATATTGTTTCACATTGGTCTAAAGTTCGCCGGAAAGTTGGTTGGGTTTGATAGAGTTGGTTAGCCATTCCCAGATACTGAGAACCCTGTCCTGTGAACAAAAAGGCAATTTTGGGAGGCTGCTTTTCATCAACTTGAGCGTGAATTACTGACTCTATATTTTGTTGTCCAAACTGATGTAATTTAGTAACAAAATCATCAATTTGGCAACCAGTCACCGCTAAACGATTCTGGAAATGAACTCGGCTAGTATTGGCTGTGAATACTATATCGGAGATATCGCTGGCGGGATGATTTTGAAGAAATTCTGCATAGCTTTTTGCTAAATCTACCAAAGCCTGTTCTGTTCTGGCAGAAAGTGTGAGTAAATGGTGGGGACGCTTGATGTCATTGGACTGGGGAATAATGGCGGGCGCTTCTTCCAGCACCACATGAGCATTCACGCCACCAATTCCTAAAGAGTTAACCCCAGCGCGTCGAGGCAACTCCTTGCCATCTTCTTGCTTTGCAGTCCAGGGTATGGCTGCGGTATTGACATAAAAAGGAGTCTGGGAAAAATCAATCTGGGGGTTGGGAGTATTGAAGTGTAAAGTCGGGGGAATAATTTGATGTTTGAGAGCCAAAGCAGCTTTGATTAGACCAACAATACCAGAAGCAATTTGCATATGCCCGATATTGGTCTTCACCGATCCCAAAGCACACTCTCCCTGATTTGCAGTGCTATATGCTCTAGCCAAAGCATCGATTTCGATAGGATCTCCCAGTTTTGTACCTGTGCCATGAGCTTCTACAAAGCCAATGGTATCAGCTTCGACTCCGGCAAAGGCTAGTGCTTCGGCTGCTACTAAAGTTTGACCTTCTCCTCCAGGAGCTGTAAATCCTAGCTTTCTACCGCCATCGTTATTGATGGCAGATCCCTTAATCACAGCGTAGATATGATCGTTATCTGCTAGAGCGTCTTTTAATCTCTTGAGCAAAACAACTCCAACCCCACTGCCAAAAATAGTACCATTCGCTTGGGCATCAAAGGCGCGACAATGCCCATCAGGAGATACAATCAAACCTTCTTGATACAAATAACCAATCTTTTGGGGAGAGTTGATAGAAGCAGCTCCAGCCAAAGCCATGTCACTTTCACCGTTCAACAGACTTTGACAGGCTAGATGCACAACTACTAGTCCAGTGGAACAGGCTGTTTGGACATTCACACTAGGTCCACGCAGGTTCAATTTATAGGAAATCCGTGTAGTCAAATAGTCTTTATCGTTAGCCACCATCGTTTGAAACCCTCCCATCGAATCTAATGTGAAGGGTTGTAACTCGTCGTTGGCATCTAATTGACCGCGATACGGATAGCAATTATTAATAAAATAGGTGTTCATGCTTGCCCCAGCAAACATCCCGATCGCTCCCTCATAGGAGTTAGGATTATAGCCAGCGTTTTCTAAACACTCCCAGCTACATTGCAGCAGTAAACGTTGCTGGGGATCGAGTAATTCTGCTTCTCGGTCTGTGTATCCAAAAAACTCATTATCAAAGGATTCTACCTTGTCGAGAATCGGTCTAGCTTTGACATAGTTAGGCTGCTGGAAAAGTTCAGGAGCAACCCCCGACTCTAGTAGTTCTTCTTCAGAAAAGAAGGATATTGTTTCGACTCCGTTTTTGAGATTTTCCCAAAAACTATCTATGTTGTTAGCTCCAGGAAATCGACCTGCCATACCAATAATAGCAATATCATGAGTGTCCTGATGGCGACGCGAACGATTTTCGGCGCGTTTTCGACTTTTTTCTGCTATAATATTTGTGGTATTAGATTCTTCAGTTAAGAAATGGGCTAATGTGGCAACTGTAGAATTTTTAAATATTTCAGTTAGAGGTATCTGGCGACCAAAAATTTTTTCTAATTGGTTTCGGACACGAATTAGGTGTAGAGAATTCCCTCCTAATTCAAAGAAGTTATCCTGTATACCTACTGAATCAAGTTGTAAAATCTCACACCAAACTGCTGCTATTTGGCGTTCATTTTCAGACTGTGGTAAGCTGGCGTTTTTTTGGCGATCGCTCGCTAAATATTCATTGATTGCTTGGATGCGATCACTAAATAATCCCTGTTCAAAATCTTTTTTTAATTTAGCTTTTTGAACCTTACCAATAGATGTTTTGGGAATTAACTCAGCCGCCAAAGGAATCACATAAGCAGGCGCAATTCCTACTTTCTGTGTTAAATGCCTGCGAATTTGTCTGAATACTTTTACTGCATTATCAATATTATTTGATTCTGGACTAAAAATAATAACTAATAAATCTGTTTCTCTGTTTTGGTCGAAAACTGCAAAGGCAGCCGTATAGGAAATAGCTACACCATCTAATTCTTCTATCGCTGTTTCAATTTCATGGGCGAAGTAGTTAATACCGTTAATAATAATTTCTTGTTTCTCTCTACCAGTAATAACTAATTCACCATTGTGTAGATAACCTAAATCTCCAGTAGTAAACCAACCTCCATCTTGAAAAACTTCTTGGTTAAGATCGGGATTATTATAATATCCTTCAGTTACAGAAGGTCCTTTAATCTGAAGTCGTCCAACTTCGTTTTCTGGCAAAATATTATTCTCTTGGTCAATAATTCTAATAGTAGCTCCAGGAATAGGGCGACCTAGAGAGACAAAACTATTTTCTTCTATCAATTCATCTTTGCTTAAACCTGCTGACCAAGTAATTCCAGAACAAGATTCAGTCATCCCGAATGCTGGTTTAATTACTCTATCCCGCAATTTATGTTTTTCTAGAATTTCTAAAAACAAGCGAATAGTTTTGACCGAAACTTGCTCTCCGGCATTAACTAAAAATTTGATTGAGGAGAGGTCATAACAAGATTGGTTAAGTTCTTCAGTATGCTGATTAATTAAGGAGAATGCAAAGTTGGGAGACCAAGAGATAGTAGCTTGATACTTTTGAATTAGTCCTAACCATTTGAGTGGTTGACGTAAAATTAATTCAATTGGCACATGGATTTGATGACAAGCCAAATCCACAGCCATAATTCCTAAAAATACTATTGCCCCTACATGGTCTAAGGGCATCCAATTTAGGGTAACTTCTTGTCGTGTAAAATTATTCATCCGCACTGTACCGACGGACATAGATAAAAGGTTGCGATGATGCAACATCACTCCCTTGGGTAGGCCTGTACTACCAGAAGTAAATAGTAATAATGCTGGATCTAATGGTGTAAGATGAGGTAATTCATGAGCCGACAGTTGGTTTGATAGAGATTGATTACTTCGTAATTTATCTATAGATACTACCCGCAATTCCTTTAAATGAGATTGAGTAGTTAATTTTTCTATTTTGCTAATTAATTCACAATCCGTTAATATAATAGGCTTCTCTAAAATCTGCCAGACATTTTCAAGTTTTTTAACTGCGGCATTTTGTATATCATAATTGGGAGCGATGCTCAAAGGTGCAGGTATAATCCCACCTAAAAAACAAGCCCAAAGTGCAGGAATAAAATCTTGATTTCTCCCAATTTGTAATATGGCTTTATCTCCTAATTTAAGTCCGCGTCGATAAAGCCCATCTAAAATAATCAGAGCATCATTATATAAATCTTTATAAGTCTGAAAATATTGACTTTCGTCACTTCTAATATATGTAATACCTTGACTTTCGTACTTAGCAGCATCACTCAATACTTCTGGAAGAGTCCGCCAGATATCTTCTAATTGTTCACCAAAGAGCATTGCATTATCCTGTTGACGCAGCAGTGTCTCCTGTTCCTCTACACTTTCTTGGAAGTCTATCTGTGTTCCCCCTGCCATTATATGCCCCTATTGCTACCTTTTATACTTTTATTATTTGTCCCACTCTTTTTTGAATTCGGTATCATATTACAAAAATTGATTAACAGCAAACAACCGTACAATTCAAAAAAACAATGTATTCATTTTGATGTTTATAGTCTTCTTATATCTTGCACC
This sequence comes from Dolichospermum sp. UHCC 0352, assembly GCF_009711925.1. Classification (NCBI taxonomy): domain Bacteria; kingdom Bacillati; phylum Cyanobacteriota; class Cyanophyceae; order Nostocales; family Aphanizomenonaceae; genus Dolichospermum; species Dolichospermum sp. UHCC 0352. The sequence goes on from NZ_VIKY01000283.1 coordinate 48,464, forward strand.
TGGAAATTTGATTGTCAATTTCATGACTAAATGCAATCCGGGGCATTCGTTTAAGGTTGAGTAAAAAAAAACACAAAAGTAATTGTAGAAATATTGTTTGAAATGCAATTTGTGCCGCGATGCCCCAATGCGCCAAAATGTAAGCAAAAAGTCAAAAGAAGTAGGGGAGCAGAGGGGAGAGACTGGGACAAAGCTTGTATCCCGTCCCAAGCCAAGCGCCCTGGAAGGGCGGGGCTTCTTACCCATGCTCCGCAACGCTTGTCGCAGAGAGGAAGGGCTTGCTCTCCCTGCTAGAAAGCCCCCTTCCCCTCTGCCTCTTCGGTGAGGGTACAAACCAACGATAAACTCCTAGTGGTCTGTCAAGCAAAAAATTGTGAGTTTGAGGGAAAATAGAGATGTAAGTAGTATTACTTGCTAAACCAATCATTTAATATAGATAAACTTTGTAAATTCTATTCTTAAGTTCTGTATAGATATTTATAGTATAGTAAAGGTAAAATCTAGTGATCGCTGCTGGAACTGCCATGAATCAAAAAGAAAACTAAGTTTGATGGGGAGATGCTCGTGTGAGCGATCCCTACTTAAAAAAAATTTACAATGCAGTTAATTGCAAGCAAATCTATCTATACAAGCATTTTGGCTGTCACTTAAATTCCAGGGTGAAAAATAAATGAAATTTTTTCTTAATGACCTATTGTATCCAAAACGCTTATGCTGTAAATTTAATATTTAAGGCTCTATACCAATTCTCTATGAAACTAGCACTTAATAAGTTCCTCTTTTTTCTTAGCCTTAAAATTTTTGAACCCGCGTAGGCGTGTTGTATCTGTGTAGCCAAGCCAGTGCGGTGGTGAGCCATCACTGCGGGAGAATTTACCGCCATAAAGCATCTGGCGCGCAAATTTAGTCACCAAGGCTTAAACAATATCACACTAATTACTATCTTGAATTAGTCAGAACTTGAATTAGTCAGAAAATATGTGACTAATAGTGGAATTTTAATATAAAAAAATATCATCTAAATTTTTGGAGAAGTTTATGGACGTGATAGAAACACATCTTGTTTCAATAGATTATCAAATTCGACAACTGCGAGAAATCCAGCCAGTCACAACTTTATTTAATATTGGAATTCAAAATAAAATAGAAAAACAAGACAAAATAATTGATACTATATCTATAGAGCTACGCGATAAAATATATAATTTAACTACTAATTCTCCTGTTAATAACCTAGCTTTATATCTATCAGTTATTAAATTTTTAATATTTAAATATACTGCTCAAGAACAATTTATTGTAGCAACGGGAGCTTTGAACCTAGACAAGTCTAATAGCTTAATATTCTCCAGATTTGACAAACAAAAGATTATTTCATTTAAGGATTTACTTAAAATAACTCGCAGTAATCTCCAAGAAGGATACCGTTACCAAAATTATGATGTAGACAGTCTTGTAGAAACGTTTATTGCCAGAGGCGGAAATCCAGCAGCGGTTTTTGATATTGCCCTAATCCACAAGGGATTATGCAGTCACAGTTCTTTGTTAAACAACTTTCAATTAGTCTTTGAAATTGATGCTCAAGATACTTCTGTTTCTGTAACTTTCCCAAAAGATGCTTTTAGTGCAGATTTTGTTCAGAGAATGCTGGCACATTTTCGGCAAATTATAGAAACTGTTACAGTTAATCCTGATTGTAAATTGTCAGAAATTGATATATTAACAACAGAAGAACGTAATCAATTAATTAGAAAATGGAATAATACAGAGATCCAATATTCCCAAAAATGCATCCATCAACTATTTGAAGAGCAAGTAGAGCGTAGCCCCGATGCAATAGCAGTAGTATTTGACAATCAGCAATTAACCTATCGCCATTTAAATGAGCGGGCTAATCAGTTAGCGCACTATTTGCAAAAATTAGGTGTAAAACCAGAAGTACTGGTAGGTATTTGCATAGAGCGTTCCCTAGAAATGGTAGTGGGACTGTTGGGAATTTTAAAAGCTGGAGGAGCGTATGTACCATTAGACCCTAGCTATCCCAAAGAACGCTTGAGTTATATGCTTGAAGATACGGGGGTGAAAGTTTTGCTCACCCAGCGTTCGCTTACTGAACTCTTACCAGAGAATCAAGCGATTGTAGTGTCTTTGGATGGAGATTGGCAAGTTATAGCTCAAGAGAATCAGAACAATCTCAACAGTGGCGTGAAAGGAGAGAACTTAGCTTATGTAATTTATACCTCTGGCTCTACAGGTAAGCCAAAGGGAGCAATGAATACCCATAAAGGCATTAGTAATCGCTTAGTGTGGATGCAGAATACTTATCAGTTAACATCCAGCGATCGCATTCTCCAAAAAACTCCCTTCAGTTTCGATGTTTCAGTATGGGAATTCTTTTGGCCGTTATTGGCAGGTGCAACTTTGGTAGTGGTGAAACCTCAAGGGCATAAAGATAATACTTACTTAATCAAGCTGATACAACAGCAACAAATTACGACAATCCATTTTGTGCCTTCGATGCTGCGAGTGTTTCTGCAAGAACCAAGCTTAGAAAATTGCAGTTGCTTAAAGCGAGTGATTTGTAGTGGAGAAGCACTACCTTATGAACTGACACAACGTTTTTTTGAGCGGTTAAACTGCGAACTACACAATCTCTATGGACCAACAGAAGCAGCAATTGATGTCACATTTTGGCATTGTTTACCACAGATTCAACAGCAGATAGTTCCCATTGGTCGTCCCATTGCCAACACCCAAATTTACATCCTCGATCAATATTTGCAACCAGTTCCAGTTGGTATAGCAGGAGAATTACATATCGGTGGTGTGGGTTTAGCCCGTGGCTACCTTAACCGTCCTGAATTAACTTCTCACAAATTCATTTCTCATTCCTTCGGTGATGGCAAATTATATAAAACAGGTGATTTAGCTCGCTATTTACCCGATGGCAATATTGAATTTCTCGGTCGTATCGACCACCAAGTTAAGATTCGCGGCTTCCGCATTGAACTAGGAGAAATCGAGACTGTACTCAGCCACCACCCAGCAGTAGAACAGTCTATAGTTATAGTTCACGAGGAAGAAACTGGACATAAAAGCCTCATTGCTTACATCGTCGGAAATTCTCAACCCAGCGATGCTGTTGAGCATAACCAAGAAGTAAATTTATTTGACGAACAAATATTGCAATGGCAAATGCTCTACAACCAGACTTACAGCCAAGCTAACCTAGAGCCAGACCCGATGTTTAATATAGTCGGCTGGAACAGTAGCTACACAGGTCAGCCAATTCCAGCAGTACAAATGCGTGATTGGCTAAACGACAAAGTTGAGACAATTCTTGCCCAGCAACCAAATCGAGTCCTTGAAATTGGTTGTGGAACAGGACTAATTTTATTCCAAATTGCTCCGTACTGCCGCCATTATTGGGGAACAGACATCTCATCAAGGGGACTAGACTACATTCAGCAGCACTTGAGCAAACCAGAGTCACAACTGCACCATGTGAATCTATCGCAGCGTCCAGCAGATAATTTTGAGGGTTTAGAGGCACAAGGATTTGACACCATCATCCTTAACTCAGTTGTGCAGTACTTCCCCCATATTGATTATTTGTTGCGTGTCTTAGAAGGAGCAGTGAATACAGTCGCCCCTGGAGGCTGTATTTTCCTGGGAGATGTGCGGAATCTGCAATTACTAGAAGCTTTCCACACCTCTGTAGAACTGCATAAAGCTTCGCCCGATTTATCTGTAGCCCAATGGCAACAGCAGGTGCAGAGGCGAATTGCCCAAGAAAATGAACTGCTGATTGACCCAGCCTTCTTTGCGGCTATTCAACAGCGTTTTCCCCAAATTACTCATGTGCAGATCCATCTACAACGAGGTCAGCACCATAACGAACTGACTCAATTTCGTTATAACGTCCTACTGTATGTGGGAACTACGGTGGATGTCCCCCATGATATTCAGTGGTTGGACTGGCAGAACCAAAAACTTACATTGGCTATGGTACAACATCTGCTAGCAGAGGCGAAACCTGAGATACTGGGCATTACACGGTTACTAAATCCACGGTTAATTAAACCTTTAAAAACCTTAGAATTACTGAAAAATCCTCACAAATTCCAGACAGTGAGCCAATTGCGTCAGTCCATAGATGCTATTTCTCCAGAGGCAGGAGTAGAACTTGATGACTTATATGCTTTAGCTGAGGCTTTGTCTTATTCTTTAGTTGTTAGTTGGTCAGACTCTAGTGTCTTAGGCTATTACGATGTCATCTTTGTGCAACACCAAAGTCAGGCAAAAGTCCCTCTGAGAGTCTTCACTCCTACAAACGGTCAAGCCAAACCCTTGCATGACTGGCAATTTTATGCGAACCAGCCCTTACAGCCAAGGTTGAACCGTCAACTCATACCCCAACTGCGTAGTTATTCAGAATCACGTCTACCAGAGTACATGATGCCAAATGCTTTCGTCATGTTGGATGCTATACCACTGACAGCCAATGGCAAAATCGACCGTCGTGCCTTACCATCTCTAGAACAAATCCGTCTCGAGTTGGCAAACACCTATGTTGCGCCATGTACTCCCATTGAAGAAATATTAGCTGTAATTTGGGCTGAAGTTCTGGGGATCGAACAGGTGGGTATCCATGACAACTTTTTTGAACTAGGAGGAGACTCAATTCGGGGTATCCAAGTGATCGCCAAAGCTAAACAAATTGGTTTCGATTTTTCTCTACCACAGCTATTACAATATCAGACAATCCAAGAATTGGCTGGTTTAGTTAGCCGCGAACTGGGTTTTTTACCCACACCAAAAACAGAAGCCTTCAGCCTCATCTCTGACGAACAGCGCCTAAATTTGCCAGAGGATGTAGAAGATGCCTATCCGCTTGCAGCACTACAGGCAGGGATGATCTTCCACAGTGAGTATAGTAATGATGTCTCGATCTACCACGATGTCTTTACTTATTACATTCGAGCCACTCTTGACCCCCAGGCTTTACACAGTGCCATTCAACAGGTAGTAAATCGTCATCCGGTGCTACGTACCAGCTTTGTTCTGACTGACTACAAGCAGCCACTACAACTGGTTCATCAACAAGTAGATGTTCCTTTAAAGGTAGACGATCTGAGCCATTTATCGACTACTGAACAAGAAGTATCGCTTGATGCCTGGATTGAACAAGAGAAAAAACGACATTTTGATTGGGGTGTTCCGCCTTTACTACGCTTTTATGTTCATCGCCGCACCTCTGAGACATTTAATTTAACTTTGAGCTTCCACCACTCTATTCTTGACGGCTGGAGTGAGGCCTCGTTGCTCACTGAATTATTGCAACAATATTTATATCTTCTAGGTAAAGACGTTCTTCCTCTGTCAGCACCACCCACAATTACCTTTCGAGATTTTGTCGCATTAGAGCAAACAACTCTTCATACTCAAGAATGCCAAAAATATTGGCAAAAGCAACTCAGCGACATCATTATTACCAAACTGCCACGGTGGTCAAAGTCGAACGCTGCCACTAAAAATTGCGATTTGCCAGTTTCTATATCTTCTAGAGTTTCTCAGGGTTTAAAACAGTTAAGTAAAGCCACGGGAATACCTCTTAAAAGTGTTTTATTAGCGGCTCATTTAAGGGTATTGAGCTTATTAACTAACCAGACAGATATTATCACAGGTTTAGTATCTAATGGCAGACTAGAAGATACTGATGGAGAAAAAGTATTAGGGTTATTTCTTAATACTTTGCCATTGCGTTTAAAACTCCTTGGTGGCAGTTGGATAGACCTAGTAAGGCAGACCTTTGATGCTGAACGGGAATGCTTACCTTGGCGAAGATATCCCCTGGCTGAATTGCAACGGACTTTTGGTGGACAGCCCTTGTTTGAGACTGCGTTTAACTTTGTTCATTTCCACGTTTACCAAAGTATTATCGGTGTTAAAGATTTAGAAGTATTAGATGGTAAATTTTTTAATCAAACTAACTTTGCTTTACTAGCTAACTTTAGTCTCCATCCAATTTCTTACAAAGTAGAGTTTACCCTGAAATACGATCCCAGCCAATTCTGTAAAGAACAGATGAAAATGATTGGCGGATACTATCAAGAAGCTCTAACAGCAATGGCCAATCAATGGTCAGAACTATATGAAAAGCATTGTTTACTCTCAGATAAAGAACAGTATCAACTGTTAGTAGAATGGAATAATACCAAAGCTAACTATCCGCAAGACAAATGTATTCATCAGCTATTTGAAGAACAAGTAGAACGTAGTCCCAATGCAGTAGCGGTAGTATTTGAAAATCAACAATTAACCTATCAAGAGTTAAATGAGCAAGCTAATCAACTAGCCCATTATTTACAAACAAAAGGCGTAAAACCAGAAGTACTAGTAGGCATTTGTCTAGAGCGTTCCCCTCAAATGGTCGTAGGACTATTAGGCATTCTCAAGGCAGGTGGGGCATATGTACCATTAGATCCAACCTACCCAACACAGCGTCTAGAGATGATTTTGGCTGATTCCCAGGTATCGGTGTTACTCACACAACAGAAATTAGTGGCAAGATTACCTGAAAACAAAGCTGACATGGTGATATTAAATACAGATGGCGGGGACATTTCCTTAAAGAATAAGAAAAATCCTATCAGTCAGGTTAATTCTCGCAACTCGGCTTACGCAATTTATACTTCCGGCTCAACAGGCAAACCCAAAGGCGTAGTCATTGAGCATCACAGCACTATAACTCTCTTGTGTTGGGCAAAACAAGTCTTTACTACTGACGAACTAGCGGGTGTTTTGGCTTCAACTTCGATTTGTTTTGATTTGTCAGTCTTCGAGCTATTTGTACCCTTGGCTTGGGGAGGTAAGGTCATTCTGGCACAGAATGCCTTAGATTTACCTAGCTTACAAGCTCAAGAGGTGACATTAATTAATACAGTACCAACCGCGATCGCTCAACTGCTACAAATCAAGGGTATACCTAATTGTGTGCAAACAATTAACCTCGCAGGTGAACCATTATCAAATCAACTGGCACAGCAACTTTACCAGCAGGAAAATATTCAGCGAGTTTACAATCTCTACGGACCGTCCGAAGATACAACCTACTCAACATTTAGTTTGGTGCAAAAAGGGGCAATTAAGCAACCTAGTATTGGGCGACCAATTTCTAATACCCAAATCTACATTTTCAACCCCGATCTCCAACCTGTACCCATTGGTATTGTTGGGGAATTATACATTGGTGGGGAAGGTTTAGCCAGAGGCTACCTTAACCAACCCGAATTAACTTCCCAGAAATTCATTGCCAACCCCTTTGATAATTCCCAAAAATTGTATAAGACTGGGGATTTAGCTCGCTATTTACCGGATGGCAATATAGAATTTCTTGGTCGCATCGATAACCAAGTTAAACTTCGCGGCTTCCGCATTGAATTAGGAGAAGTTGAATCTGTCCTAGAAACTTATCCGCAAATTCAACAAGCAGTAGTCATGCTGCGGGAAGACACTCCTGGTAACAAACGACTGGTAGCTTATTTAGTCACACAGAACCAGTCTATAAGCATGAGTGATTTGCGCCGTTTCTTACAGCAGAAATTGCCAGATTACATAATTCCTTCCAGTTTCGTCATCTTGTCAACTTTGCCATTAACCCCCAATGGTAAGGTAGACCGCAAGATGTTACCTGCACCAGAAGCAGAACTGACACGAGAACAAGAGTTTGTTCCGCCACAGACACCTGTTGAGCAGATTTTAGCCACGATTTGGCAAGATGTCTTGGGAATTAAGCAAGTAAGTCGCTACGATAAATTCTTTGAAGTCGGTGGTGACTCCATCCTCAGTATTCAAGTAGTCGGTCGCGCTCGTCAAGCAGGAATCAAAATCACCCCACGACAAATATTCCAATATTCAACCCTTGCCGAACTAGCTGCTGTAGCTGATACTTGCACATTGATGTTGGTTCAACAGGGTTTAGTGACAGGATTTGTACCTCTAACTCCGATTCAACATTGGTTCTTTGAGCAAAATCGATCTGAACCGCACCATTTCAATCAATCAGTACTGCTGCAAGTTCCCTCTGATCTCAAACCAGAGTTACTGTCCCAAGCTATTGGCAAATTATTAGAGCATCATGATGCTTTACGTTTGCGGTTTAGCTTTGAGGAAGGTGAATGGCAGCAAATCAACTATGGCATTTCTGATGAAGTACCTTTCCAAGTCATCGACTTATCCCAAACTCCTCAATCACAACTACCACAAACCTTAGAGCAAATAGCGACTATCCAACAGGCTAGCCTAAATCTCTCAGATGGGCCATTAATGAGAGTGGTATTGTTTCAATTAGGCAATAACCAAGATAGTCGATTACTGATCGTTATCCATCATCTAGCGGTCGATGGGGTCTCCTGGCGGATTTTACTAGAAGATTTGTTCACAGTTTACCAGCAGTTAAAACAACAAGAAACTATTCAACTGCCACCTAAGACCTTAGCTTTTAAAGAATGGGCTATGCTTTTGCAGGAATATGGGCAAGCTGAGGCAGTGCGATCGCAATTAGATTACTGGTTAAAACAGCCTTGGTCTGAGGTGAATTCCCTACCAGTAGATGATCCCACAGGAAAACAAAACAACTCAGTAGCTAGTGCTGCTAATGTATTTGTTACTCTCAGTCAAGAACAAACTTGCGCCCTCTTGCAACAAGTTCCCTCTGCCTATAATACCCAAATTAACGAAGTGCTGCTGACAGCTTTAGTGCAAACTTTGGCAGAATGGACAGGAAATTCCACAGTACTCATTGACCTAGAAGGGCATGGTCGAGAAGATATATTTGCCGATGTGGATGTATCTAGGACAGTAGGCTGGTTCACAAGCATATTTCCAGTAATATTGCAACTGCAAAATCAAAATCATTTGGGAGAGGCTCTCAAATCAATTAAAGAACAGTTGCGAGCTATTCCTCAACAAGGTATTAGCTATGGAATTTTACGTTATTTGAGTCAAAATCAAGAAATTAGTTTTCAAATAGCCGCACTACCATTCAGGGAAGTTAGTTTTAACTACTTGGGTCAATTCGACCAGGGACAATTACGAGGAATTGATTGGAAATTAGCTAGTGAATCTAAAGGAGCTAATCAAAGTCTGGAGGGGCATCGTACTCATCTATTAGAAATTACTGCCAGAGTAATAGAAGGGCAGTTGCAAATTAACTGGAGCTACAGTCGCCACCTCCATCGACATTCTACAGTAGAATCACTCGTTCAGAAGTATCTCCAAGCTTTGCTCAAACTGATTGACCATTGTCTGTCTCCTGAAGTTGGGGGATACACTCCCTCTGATTTTCCAGTGGCGAACTTAAATCAACAGGAACTAGACGAAATTCTCGCGGAAATTGACTAAAGAGGATAGAAACGACAATGTTAGTTGAAAAATCTCAGAAAAACAAAAACGTAGAGTCAATTTATCCTCTCTCCCCCATGCAACAGGGGATGCTCTTTCATAGCATTTATGCTCCAGACTCAGGAGTTTATTGCAATCAAACGCTAATCACTATCTGTACAGACATTAACGTTATTGCTTTTAAACGAGCTTGGGAACAAGTCGTAGAACGCTACTCGGTGTTGCGAACTCTTTTTCTCTGGGAGAAGCGTCAACAACCTCTACAAGTAGTGCGAAAGCAGGTGGATTTACCTTGGAACTATCAAGATTGGCGAAACCTTTCCTCCATAGAGCAACAACAGCGTCTAGATTCTTTACTGCAAACAGAATATCAAGAAGGGTTTCAACTTAATCAAGCACCTTTGATGCGCTGTACATTAATTCGGCTATCTGATCAAAGCTATAAATTTCTTTGGAATTGGCATCATATCCTGTTAGATGGTTGGTGCTTACCCATAATTTATAAAGAAGTTTTAACATTCTATACTGCTTACTCTCAAGGTCAAAACTGCTATCTTCCTTCTCCTCGTCCTTATCAAGACTACATTATTTGGTTACAGCAGCAAGACTTATCTGTTGCGGAAATGTTTTGGCGGCGAACCCTTAAGGGCTTCACTGCTCCTACCCCACTAGTGGTAGACCGACCCCAGCTTAGTAACTCTGGAGTACAACCAACTTATCAAGAACAGGAATTGCATTTATCCCGCGCTACCACTAAAGGATTGCAATCTTTGGGTTTGCAATATGGTCTGACTTTATCAACTTTGATCCAAGCAGCCTGGGCTATTCTCCTCAGTCGCTACAGTGGAGAGTCTGAAGTTTTATTTGGTGTCACAGTTTCCGGTCGTCCTGCCAGTTTGCCGATGGTAGAAAACATGGTGGGGTTGTTTATTAATACCTTACCACTGCGAGTATCCACTCCCAAATCAGAATTAATTATACCTTGGCTACAACAATTGCAACAAAAGCAAGCAGAACTTCAGGAGTACGCTTATAGTACTCTGGCGGAAGTACAAAACATGAGTGATGTACCACCAGGAGTTCCGTTATTTGAAAGTTTGGTAGTGTTTGAGAACTATCCTATGGATAGCTTGTCAGAGGAGCCAAATCAATTATTGCCAGTCAGCAAGGTGGAGAATTTTGAACAGACAAACTATCCTTTGACCGTAGCAGCAATACCCAAACAAGAGTTGCTCATAAAATTTAGTTACGATACTAGTCGTTTTACAAGGGACACAATTGTGCGGATGGCTAGTCATTTGCAGACCTTATTAGCAGCGATTGTTGCTAATCCCCAGCAGCAGATAGCTGAACTACCGTTATTGACAGAAGCAGAACGACATCAGTTATTGGTAGAGTGGAACGATACTCAGACTGACTATCCTTTAGATAAATGTATCCATCAACTATTTGAAGAACAAGTAGAACGCAACCCTGATGCAGTAGCAATTATTTTTGAAGGTCAACAATTGACTTATCAACAATTAAATCAAAAAGCCAATCAATTAGCTTACTATTTGCGAACAAAAGGTGTAGAACCAGAAGTATTGGTGGGAATTTTTGTTGAGCGTTCAATAGAGATGCTAATCGGACTACTGGGAATTTTAAAGGCAGGGGGAGCTTATGTGCCTTTAGACCCTAGTTATCCGAATGATCGCTTAATTTATATGCTAACTGATGCGGCAGTGTCAATTTTACTAACCCAGCAGTCTCTAGTATACTCTTTACAAGCAAATTCAGCCGAGGTGGTGTGTTTAGACCGTGATTGGCACATCATTGCTAATTATAGTCAACACAATCCCGTCAAATTGGTGAAAGCGGAAAATTTGGCTTATGTGATTTATACCTCTGGTTCTACAGGTAAGCCAAAGGGAGTGATGATTACTCATCAGGGTATTTGCAATAACTTATTGCGAACAATTGATACTTATCCGCTTATCGCAGGTGATTGCATCCTGCATATAGGTGTTTTAAGTTTTGATGTTTCAGTCTGGGAGATATTTTGGTCTTTAACATCTGGCACTACTCTAGTAGTGGCTAAACCTGAAGGTCATAAAGATATCGCTTACTTGATTAATTTGATTGCTCAACAACAAGTCACTCAAGCATGTTTTGTTCCCTCAATGTTGCGAATTTTTCTGCAACAACCAAACTTAGAAAGTTGTCGTTGTTTAAAGCGAGTCTTTAGTGGTGCAGAAACACTATCTTATGAACTAACTCAACGATTCTTTGAGCGATTGGACTGTGAATTACATAATCTTTACGGGCCAACGGAAACAGCAGTTGATGCCACTTGCTGGCAATGTCAGCCAGATTCTAACTGTCGAATAATTCCCATTGGTCGCCCGATAGCTAATACTCAAACTTACATCCTCGATCAATATTTGCAACCAGTTCCCATTGGCATTGCTGGAGAATTACATATTGGAGGTGTCTCTTTAGCTAGAGGCTACCTCAATCAACCAGAATTAACTAATGAAAAATTCATTTCTAATCCCTTTGGTGAAGGAAAATTATATAAAACTGGAGATTTAGCTCGTTACCTAAGTGATGGAAATATAGAATATCTTGGTCGCATCGATCATCAAGTCAAACTACGAGGTTTACGTATTGAGTTAGGAGAAATTGAATTTCTTTTAGATACTCATCCCCAAGTAGAACAAACAGTTGTCATTCTGCAAGCAAATACTTCTGAAAACCAACGCTTAGTAGCTTATGTAGTTAGAAAAAACTCATCATTGACTCCTAGCGAACTGCGTCGCTTCCTACAGCAGAAATTGCCAGCTTACATGATACCTTCAGCTTTTGTGGTCTTGTCAGAATTACCATTAAATCCTAATGGCAAGATAGACCGTCGAAAATTGCCTCAACCAGATGAAACATCGATAGTAGAATTACCATATTTACCTCCCCGCAATTCCTCAGAAAGGATTTTAGTAAGCATTTGGCAGCAAGTTCTGCAAGTATCAAAGGTGGGAGTGAATGATAACTTCTTTGATTTAGGAGGACACAGCCTTAAAGCAATTGCTCTAGTCAATCAGATTCAAGAAAAATTGGGTCTTTCTTTTCAAATCAAACAAGTATTTTTGCATCCGACAATAGCAGAACAAGCAGAGTTATTAACTGCTAGTACACCTATTAATGTTCAGGTAATTCCCCATTTATCTAAGCAAGAAAATTATGAAACATCTCATGCACAAAAACGTTTCTTTGTGTTGCAACAGATGGATCTAAACAATGTGGCTTATCATATTGTGTCTACACTCAAAATAAAAGGAAATTTTGACCCTGATGCCTTTGAAAAAGCAATGCAAGTTTTGATTGCTCGCCATGAAACATTGCGGACATCGTTTGTATTAATCAACGGTGAACCGAGGCAAAAGGTACTTGCACATAGTCCTTTTCATGTGGGATTTCAAGATTGGAGCAATCAACCTCATGCTGAAAGCCACATCCTAGAAATTATTAAACAATCCCAAGAACCTTTCGATTTAGAAAATAGCCCACTTTTACGAGCTAATATTTATAAGCTCCCAGAGCAACAATATATTCTGTGCATGGAAATCCATCATATTATTTGTGATGGCTGGTCGATGGATTTATTAGCTAAAGAATGCTTAAAATATTACAATTACTTTGTTAAAGGCTTACAGCCAAATCCAGATAAATTGTCTATACAATACAAAGATTATGCAGCATGGCAAGCTAATATTTTACGCAGTGATGAGTATAGAAAAAACTTAGATTACTGGCGGCAAAAACTTGATAATGGGCAAATACCCCGCATTCACTTACCTACAGATTTTCAACGACCTTCTATTAAGACTTTCAATGGTTCACATTTAAGCTGGACATTCAAACCAGAAATAGTCTGTGGGTTGCGAGGGATTTGTCAACAAAGAGAAAGCACTTTGTTTATGGCACTATTAACAGCAGTAAAAGTATTACTGTATCGCTACAGTGGTCAACACGATATTTCCATTGGTACAGAAATTGCCACTCGCAACCATCCTCAACTGCAATCTTTAATCGGTTTATTTCTGAATACACTAGTTCTGCGTGACCAAATAGAGCCAGAACAAGGTTATAAAAATTTGCTTGCACAAGTTCGTCAAACTGTTACCGAAGCATTTGAACACGCTGATTACCCGTTTGATATTTTGGTAGAAGAACTAGCAATTTCTAAAGAGATTAACCGTACACCATTGTTTGATGTGTTATTACTTCTACAAAATTTTGGTCAACCTATAGCTATAGAAGAATTACAAATCAAATCCCTAAATTCACTAACTTCTACCAGTAAATTTGACCTGTCTTTTGTATTTATTGAGCAAAACGAGCAACTCAGGTTAGATTTAATTTACAATACAGATTTATTCCAAGCAGAGAGGATGCAAAAATGTCTGAGCCATTTCGATAAGTTGCTTACCGAAATGCTAAACAATCCTAGCCAACCAATCTGTAAAATTTCTCTTTTATCTCCAACAGAAACCGCTTTTTTTGAAAGTTTTATTCAACCAATTCCTCGCTTAGAAAGACGCACAGTAATCCATGATTTTATCGAGCAAGTAAGAGCTTTACCAGACAAAACATCTATTATTTATTCTCAGGGAGAATTAAGCTATCTGGAATTAGATACACTTACTAACTCTTGGGCTAACATCTTTAAATATTTAGGCATTCAAAAGGATAATATTTGTGGCGTAATTCTTGAAGGAGATTATCGTCAAGTATTAGCAATGTTAGCGGTATTTAAGGCTGGGGGAATTTATTTACCTCTGCGTTTGGATGAACCAGAAGAACGCTCTTTACGCATGATGAGCAAAACATCCCCCACGATGATAGTAGTCGATTCCGAGAATTTAGATATTATCAAACCTCGATTAGCATTATTACCAAAACCACCTCAAATATTGGTGATAAATGCCCATGAAATTCAGCAATACTATCAATGGGATGGCACAAATTATCAATGCTTGCTTGTAGAAGCAAATCATGATAAAAAAGTTCTAATTATGCCTGACGCAGATGATTCTAACTATATTATGTTTACCTCTGGATCAACAGGTGAACCCAAAGCTATACTTGGTAGTCACGGCAGTTTGCGTCACTTCATCAATTGGGAAAAATTAGAATTTGGAATTAATTCTAATTGGCGCTGTCTCCAAATCGCACAAATTAATTTTGATGCTTATCTTAGGGAAACTCTTGTAACTTTATGTTCTGGAGGAACTCTTTATATTCCTGATAGCACAGACCGCGAAGATTTAGAAAAGTTATTACTGCGGTTAGGAGAATGGCAGATTAACTTACTGCACACTGTTCCTTCGGTGATGCGCCTATTTTTAAAGATTGGTCGCAATTTAACCAATGCTGATCAATTACTCAAGAATTTACGAGTTTTGGTATTGGGAGGAGAACCTTTATTTGTCAAAGAACTGCGTGAATGGCATCAAGTTTTTGGTTCTCAGACAGAATTTGTCAATATTTATGGTGCAAGTGAAACCACCTTTGTCAAACATTTTCATCGGATTCCTGACCCGAATAAAATTACTTATGCCAGAGTTCCTGGAGGTAAAACATTGCCAGAGGCGGCGTTTGCAGTGATTGATGGGACTCGTCCTTGTGCTGTAGGAGAAGTGGGAGAAATTTTCGTCAAGTCACCTTATTTAACAAAAGGCTATTACCAAGACCAAAGATTAACCAATTCTGTTTTTATACCCAATCCTTTGAATCATGGGGCTGATATAGTTTATTGCACAGGAGACTTGGGACGACTGCTACCGGATTTAACGGTGGAAGTGATAGGACGCAGTGATAAGCAAGTGAAGTTGAATGGAGTACGGATTGAGTTGGGAGAAATTGAAGATGCACTAGCTGCTATTGATGGTGTAGAAAAAGCACTGGTAATTGCTGAGGAAAAAGAAGAATTAGTGACAGTTATTGCATATTATCAGGCAAAGAATGCTATAAATCATCAACATATTAGCAGCCAATTAAAACAAGTTTTACCGATTTATATGCAGCCAAATCATTTGATGCAGTTGGCAGATTTTCCGTTATTACCAAATGGCAAAATCAATCGTCTAGGACTACCAAAAGCAGAAGCAAATATTGCTCAAACAAGTCATCAAATTACTAGCTTTAATCCACAAGAAGCTTTATTAGCCTCCATTTGGACTGAATTATTGGAGGTAGAGGTGAGTGATACTAATCAGTCATTTTTTGAGCTAGGAGGAAATAGTTTAAAGGCCATGCGCTTAGTGTCGCACATACGTAACCAATTCGGAGTTGCATTGCGATTGCGAGAAATTTTTACTCAAAACACTTTAAAAGCACAAGCTGATTTGATTCAATTACGACAAGAAAATGATAAATTCACTACCGAATCAACAATATTATGAAGTATCCCACGCTCAAAGGCGGATGTGGATTCTGCACCATATAAGTGAATATTCTAGTGCTTACAATATTAGGTTGGCAATGAGAATTAATGGCAGCTTAGATATTGCCGCATTCACAGCAGCTTTTCAACAAATTGTAAACCGCCATGAAATTTTGCGTACTACTTTTACAAATATCGCAGGTAGCATTCAGCAAATTGTACATGAAGAAGTGCCTAAAGAACAGTTAGTAGTATTTAGAGATTTAAGAGAACAAAAGGATGCTGAAACAATAGCTGATAGCTTGATTCAAGAATCAGCAAACTCGCGTTTTGATTTAGAGAAATTACATTTGATGCGAGTTTTGTTAGTGCAGATAAAGCCAGAGGAATTTTTGTTTGGTTTGACTATACACCATATTATTGGGGATGCGCGATCGCTCGACATCATTTTTCAAGAGTTCGTCACTTTATACTCTGCTTGCACGCAACAAAAAACTGCCGCTTTACCTGCACTACCATTGCAATATAAGGATTATACAGCATGGCAAAATCAGTGGTTAGAAAGTGAGGAGGCAAAAGAACAATGTAATTATTGGTGCGATCGCTTTGCTGGAGAACCACCCATCCTCAACTTACCTACCGACTTTCCTAGACCACAATTTAAATCTTCTCAAGCTGGTATATATACTTATAATTTTAGTCAGAGTCTAAGCGAAAAATTACGCTCTTTTGCTGCTGGGAATCATACAACTTTATTTATTACCCTCTTAACTTTATTTAAAATATTACTCCATCGCTACACCGGACAGCATGATTTAGTCATTGGTATACCTATTTCTGGACGTAATCATCCAGACCTAGAAAATCAAATTGGCTTTTATGTTAACACTCTAGCTTTAAGAACTTTACTCCCAAAAGTGGGAACTTTTCAACAAGCATTAGCAGAAGTGACAAATACTTGTCTTGATGCTTATGAGTATAATGAATATCCTTTTGATAAATTAGTATCTGCCCTTGATTTAGAACATGATTTAACACGAAATCCTTTATTTGATGTGATGTTTTCACTGCTTAGTAAAGACAGTAAAGCAGTGATAAAAATTCCTGGGATTGAACATCAAGCTTACCCACTAAAACCTCGAACTGCTCAATTCGATTTGAGTTGGAGTTTATTTGAAGATACCAACGATTTAAGATTGGTTATAGAATACGAACCGGATCTATTTCGAGAAGAGACGATCGCTAGAATGAGCGGTCACTTTTTACAAATTATTCAGGCAGTAGTCGAGAATCCTAATTGCCAATTGTCACAAATCAATTTACTAACTTCTGAAGAACTTTATCAGTTACTAATAGAATGGAATAACACAGAAGTCGCATATCCTCAAGATAAATGTATCCATGACCTATTTGAAGAACAAGTAGAACGCAACCCCAATGCAGTTGCAGTGATTTTTGAAGGTCAACAATTAACCTATCAACAATTAAATCAAAAAGCCAATCAATTAGCTCACTATTTGCGAACAAAAGGTGTAGAACCAGAAGTATTGGTGGGAATTTTTGTTGAGCGTTCAATAGAGATGCTAATCGGACTACTGGGAATTTTAAAGGCAGGGGGAGCTTATGTGCCTTTAGACCCTAGTTATCCGAATGATCGCTTAATTTATATGCTAACTGATGCGGCAGTGTCAATTTTACTAACCCAGCAGTCTCTAGTATACTCTTTACAAGCAAATTCAGCCGAGGTGGTGTGTTTAGACCGTGATTGGCACATCATTGCTAATTATAGTCAACACAATCCCGTCAAATTGGTGAAAGCGGAAAATTTGGCTTATGTGATTTATACCTCTGGTTCTACAGGTAAGCCAAAGGGAGTGATGATTACTCATCAGGGTATTTGCAATAACTTATTGCGAACAATTGATACTTATCCGCTTATCGCAGGTGATTGCATCCTGCATATAGGTGTTTTAAGTTTTGATGTTTCAGTCTGGGAGATATTTTGGTCTTTAACATCTGGCACTACTCTAGTAGTGGCTAAACCTGAAGGTCATAAAGATATCGCTTACTTGATTAATTTGATTGCTCAACAACAAGTCACTCAAGCATGTTTTGTTCCCTCAATGTTGCGAATTTTTCTGCAACAACCAAACTTAGAAAGTTGTCGTTGTTTAAAGCGAGTCTTTAGTGGTGCAGAAACACTATCTTATGAACTAACTCAACGATTCTTTGAGCGATTGGACTGTGAATTACATAATCTTTACGGGCCAACGGAAACAGCAGTTGATGCCACTTGCTGGCAATGTCAGCCAGATTCTAACTGTCGAATAATTCCCATTGGTCGCCCGATAGCTAATACTCAAACTTACATCCTCGATCAATATTTGCAACCAGTTCCCATTGGCATTGCTGGAGAATTACATATTGGAGGTGTCTCTTTAGCTAGAGGCTACCTCAATCAACCAGAATTAACTAATGAAAAATTCATTTCTAATCCCTTTGGTGAAGGAAAATTATATAAAACTGGAGATTTAGCTCGTTACCTAAGTGATGGAAATATAGAATATCTTGGTCGCATCGATCATCAAGTCAAACTACGAGGTTTACGTATTGAGTTAGGAGAAATTGAATTTCTTTTAGATACTCATCCCCAAGTAGAACAAACAGTTGTCATTCTGCAAGCAAATACTTCTGAAAACCAACGCTTAGTAGCTTATGTAGTTAGAAAAAACTCATCATTGACTCCTAGCGAACTGCGTCGCTTCCTACAGCAGAAATTGCCAGCTTACATGATACCTTCAGCTTTTGTGGTCTTGTCAGAATTACCATTAAATCCTAATGGCAAGATAGACCGTCGAAAATTGCCTCAACCAGATGAAACATCGATAGTAGAATTACCATATTTACCTCCCCGCAATTCCTCAGAAAGGATTTTAGTAAGCATTTGGCAGCAAGTTCTGCAAGTATCAAAGGTGGGAGTGAATGATAACTTCTTTGATTTAGGTGGTCACTCATTACAAGCCATGAATTTGATGGCATTAATTTATCAAGAACTAGAAATTGAAATTCCTTTATCGATGATTTATGAAAAACCAACAGTAGCAGAATTGAGTAAATATATCATCTACGCTAAAGAGATGAATATCCAACCTAAAGAACGTCCTTATATAGTTTTTAATCAAGCACGAGAAAAAGCAGTTTTTATATTTCCGCCAGCTCTTGGTTTTGCCGCAGCTTACGCAAATTTAGCTGATTATTTAACAGATTATGCTATATATACTTTCAGATATATAGCCGATGAAGCAACTTTAGAAAAATATGCAGAATTGATAGACGACATAGCACCAAATCAAGACTTAAAATTGATGGGACATTCAGCAGGTGGTTTTTTGGCAATGTTGATGGCTCAAAAGTTAGAAAGTCGCGATCGCGTGGTTTCTGATGTGATTTTAATAGATACTTATCGAGGCGGTCGTGAAGCTCAACAAGCTGAAATGTCAGAAATTATAGAAGGCGTTGATACTTTCTTGTTAAATCCCAAACGTCAGGAATTGAGGCGTTACTTTATGGAGAATCAAAAATTACGCGATCTCACCTACAATCAAGTCTGGGAATACTTTAATTTTCTCTGGTATTCCGATTTAAAAAATGTGCAAATTAATGGCAATATTCATCTCATCCGTGCTGAAGGCAACTACGATTATGAAGATGATTGGATACAAGCTACAAGGGGACAACGAATCAATTATTATGCCCATGGTGTCCACCGAGAGATAATCGATCCCCCCTATCTCAATCAAAACGCCACTATTATTAATGCGATTCTTAGTCAGAATTGA
>NZ_VIKY01000284.1:0-11874 GCF_009711925.1 Dolichospermum sp. UHCC 0352
TGACTCGGTGACTCCTGACTCCTGACTCATGTGCTACGTTATCAGTTATTCTATTGGCTAGGTATCTACCCTTAATATTAGTTCTATCGAATACGAATTACTGTGCGTTTTGATATAGTTACACTTTTCCCTGACTGTTTCACGTCAATTCTCAATTCTGGTTTGCTGGCTAAGGCCTTAGCTAAACAGATTGCTCAAGTGCATCTAGTTAATCCCAGAGACTTTACCACGGACAAACACCACAAGGTGGATGATGAAACCTATGGTGGTGGCGTGGGAATGCTGATGAAGCCAGAACCGATTTTCGCGGCTGTGGAGTCTTTGCCGATTCTACCCCGTCGTGATGTGATTTTGATGAGTCCCCAAGGACAACCGATGAACCAGCCCTTGCTGCGGGAATTAGCCGCGAATTATGACCAATTGATTGTTATTTGTGGTCATTATGAAGGGGTAGATGACAGGGTGCTAAATTTGGTGACTCGTGAGATATCTTTGGGCGATTTTATCCTCACTGGGGGAGAAATTCCTTCTATGGCTTTGATTAATGGTGTGACGCGGTTGCTACCGGGAACTGTGGGTAAGGAGGAATCTCTCAAAAATGAAAGTTTTGAAGCGGGTTTGTTAGATTTTCCCCAGTATACTCGTCCTGCTAATTTTCGTGGTTGGAAAGTCCCAGATGTGCTACTAAGTGGTAATCATGCAGCAATAGCTCGTTGGCGTTTTCAACAACAAATTCAGCGCACTGCTTCCCGTCGTCCCGATTTGCTGAAAAAATGGCAAGAAGAGCAGGGGGAGTAGGGGGAGTAGCGGGAGTAGGGGGAGTAGCGGGAGTAGGGGGAGTAGCGGGAGTAGCGGGAGAAAAATATTCTTTTGCAACTGACAACTGTAAGGGCGAAGCATTTGGAAGATAAATTATCGGTAGTTGCGAAAAATGCTTCTCCAAATGCTTCGCCCCTACTAACAACTGACAACTAACAAACTATGAACATCAGAATTGGTAACGGCTACGATATACACAGATTGGTGAGCGATCGCAATTTAATTTTAGGCGGTATTCACATTCCCCATGAACTCGGCTTGTTAGGGCATAGTGACGCTGATGTTCTTACCCATGCCATTATGGACGCGATGTTAGGAGCATTATCTTTAGGGGATATTGGTCATTATTTTCCCCCTACAGATCCAAAATGGAAAGGGGCTGATAGTCTTGTACTATTAGATCAAGTACATCAATTAATTCGTGACCAAGGTTGGAAAATTGGCAATATTGATTCTGTCGTTGTGGCTGAACGTCCCAAATTAAAACCCCATATTTCTAAAATGCGGGATAAATTAGCCGCAGTTTTAGAAGTAGAACCAAATCAAATTGGTGTCAAAGCTACAACTAATGAAAAACTTGGACCAACGGGAAGAGAAGAAGGGATTTGTGCTTATGCTGTAGTTTTGTTAGTAGCAGATGATTAATTCATAACTAAATAGGAGAATAAGAGAATGTTTAGTTTAGATAAACCAGAAGAACTAATTAAAATCCGACTTATTTCTAGTATTTGGAATAATCAATTTGATTCACCGGAGAAAATAGAAAGTTTATTTCAACTGTCTTTTCCAGATATTATCGTCTTAGATCAAAATCAGCAAATTGCATTATTAGTAGATGTCAAAGCGCAAGAAATTCTAGAAAGTCATGAAAATGATTTATCAAAAGTCAGCAATCTGTATTTACAAAACTCTCAAACAAACCCGCGATTTGTTATGTTAGCAAATTTAACAGAAATTAATGTTTTTAAATCTACTAATGGTGTATTTTCTAAACCAGAGATATCATTAAATACAGGAAAAATTCTCAGCCATTATGATTCAGAATTTTGTGAGAAAACAATATTTAATTTCTATTTGAAAACCCTTATAGTATCTTGGTTAAGAGATTTGAGTTATCACTGGAAATCAGAAATACCACCTGCCTCTGAAAAATTTGAAAAAATAGGTTTATTAGCAAAGATAAAAAATGGAGAAACATATTCACAAAACTATGAATAAGAGTAGATAATTTATATTTAATTACCAGTATCAGGAATATCAAAATATTAAAACCATGACATTACAAAAAATACTCAATCTTACGAAACGCTTTTTCTTATTAATCACAATTATTGCTTTTACAGCAACAACAATTACCGCTTGTAACCCAATTCAATTAAAAACCAATGCGGCTCAAGTTCCGCAATTAGTCAGAAGTATTCTGAATGATCCAAAAACATTTAATGCGGCACTTGGTTCTGAATCACCAAATATTTTTGATCTTACTTATGAAGGATTATTAACGCAAAATCCTATTAACGGTAAAATAGAAGGAGCATTAGCTCAATCATGGGAAATATCACCTGATAAAACCAAAATTGCCTTTACCATGCGTGAGGGTTTAAAATGGTCAGACGGACAACCATTAACAGTTGATGATGTCGTATTTACCTACAATGATATTTATTTAAATGAAAAAATTCCCACAGATACTAGAGATGTTTTGAGAATTGGTAAAGATCGCAAATTACCAACTGTGAAAAAAATAGATAATAAAAGAGTAGAATTTAGTGTACCTGAACCATTTAGACCTTTTTTGCTAAATACAAGGGCATCTATTTTACCTGCTCATATTTTAGAAAAATCAGTGAAAACAAAAGATAAAGATAGTAAACTGGAATTTTTGAGTAAATGGAGTGTTGATACTCCCCCAGAAGAAATTATTGTTAATGGACCTTATAAAATTGAAAGATATGATACAAGTCAACGGATAATTTTTCGCCGTAATCCCTATTATTGGCGTAAAGATGCTCAAGGTAAATCACAACCTTATATTGAACGGATAATTTGGCAAATTGTGGAATCAACAGATGCTTCTTTACTCCAATTTCGTTCCGGTGATTTAGATTCTATTAGTGTTTCCCCTGATTATTTTTCGCTGTTAAAAGTTCAGGAAAAACAAGGAAATTTTACAATATATAATGGTGGTCAAAGTTCTAGCACTTTATTTCTTTCTTTCAACTTAAATAAAGGGAAAAGAAATAATCAACCATTAGTTGATCCTATTAAATCTCAATGGTTTAATAATGTCCAATTTCGCCAAGCGGTAGCTTATGCTATTGATAGACAAACCATGTTAAATAATACTTTTCGTGGTTTGGGTACTTTCCAAAATTCTTCTATTTCTGTTCTAAGTCCTTATTTTTTATCACCAGAAAAGGGACTAAAAGTTTATAAATATAATCCTGATAAAGCGAAGGAATTACTAATAAAAGCAGGATTCAAATATAATGACAAAAATCTTTTAGTGGATAATCAAGGTAACGAAGTCAGATTTAGTTTACTCACCAATGCTGGTAATAAAATTCGGGAATCAATGGGTTCGCAAATTAAACAGGATTTAAGTAAAATTGGCATTCAAGTTGATTTTACTCCCTTGGCATGGAATACTTTTATAGGTAAGATATCTAATACTTTAGATTGGGAGGCTGGTTTATTAGGTTTAATTGATGGATTAGAACCTAATGATGGTGCTAATGTTTGGTCACCTGACGGGGGATTACATATGTTTAATCAAAAACCCCAATCTGGACAAAAGCCCATAGAAGGGAGAGAAGTTGCACCTTGGGAAGTGAAAATTAATGAACTTTATATTCAGGGCGCACAGGAATTTGATGAGGTGAAAGTCAAGGAAATTTATGGGGAAAGTCAACAATTAACACAGGAGTATTTACCTTTTATTTATTTGGTAAATTCCTCTGCTATGTCAGCAATTAGAAATCGTTTTGAAGGTATCCAATTTTCTGTCCTTGGTGGTGCTTTTTGGAATATTCATGAAATTAAAGTTACGAAATAGGTAATAGTGAAGAAATTCTTACTAATTACCAATCACCAAAAACTTTCTAGGTTGGCTAGAGTCTAAATCATTCTCATATTAATATCTGGTAATAAACTATGACATTACAAAAAATACTCCATTCCACAAAACGCTTTTTCTTATTAATCACAATCATTGCATTTACAGCAATAGGACTTACCGCTTGTAACCCAACTAAATTAAAAACCAATGCGGCTCAAGTACCCCAATTAGTAACGAGTATTCTCAGTGATCCAAAAACATTTAATGCGGCACTGAGTTCCGAATCACCAAATATTTTTGGTTACACTTATGAAGGATTATTAACTCAAAATCCTATTGACGGAAAAATAGAAGGTGTGTTAGCCCAATCATGGGAAATATCACCAGATAAAACCAAAATTACCTTTACCATGCGCGAAGGTTTAAAATGGTCAGACGGACAACCATTAACAGTTGATGATGTTGTGTTTACCTATAATGATATTTATTTGAATGAAAATATCCCTACAGATACTAGAGATGTTTTAAGAGTCGGAAAAGATCGCAAATTACCAACTGTCAAAAAAATAGATAATAGAAGAGTAGAATTTAGTGTCCCTGAACCATTTAGACCTTTTTTACTAAATACAGGAGCATCTATTTTACCTGCTCATATTTTAGAAAAATCAGTTAAAACCAAAAATAAAGATGGGAAATTGGAATTTTTAAGTAAATGGGGTGTTGATACTCCTCCCCAAGAACTTATTGTTAATGGACCCTATAAACTGGAAAGATACGATACCAGTCAACGGGTAATTTTTCGCCGTAACCCCTATTATTGGCGTAAAGATGCTCAAGGTAAACCACAACCTTATATTGAACGGATAGTTTGGCAAATTGTGGAATCAACTGATACTTCTCTACTCCAATTTCGCTCTGGAGATTTAGATACTATTGGTGTTTCTCCTGATTATTTTTCTTTGTTAAAAGTCCAGGAAAAACAAGGTAATTTTAGAATATATAATGGTGGTCCGAGTTCTAGCACTTCCTTTATTTCCTTTAACTTAAATAAGGGAAAAAGGAAAAATCAACCATTAGTTGATCCTATTAAATCTAAATGGTTTAATAATGTGCAATTTCGCCAAGCGGTAGCCTATGCTATTGATAGACAAACCATGTTAAATAATACTTTTCGCGGTTTAGGTACACCTCAAAATTCTCCTATTTCTGTCCAAAGTCCTTATTTTTTATCACCAGAACAGGGTTTAAAGGTTTATAAATACAATCCTGATAAAGCCAAAGAATTGCTACTAAAAGCGGGATTTAAATATAATGAAAAAAATCTCTTAGTAGATGATCAAGGTAATGAGGTGAGATTTGCATTGTTAACTAATGCTGGTAATAAAATTCGGGAGTCAATGGGTTCGCAAATTAAACAGGATTTAAGTAAAATTGGGATTCAAGTAGATTTTACACCATTGGCTTGGAATACCTTTATAGATAAACTTTCTAATACTTTAGATTGGGATGCTTGTTTAATAGGTTTAACAGGGGGTTTAGAACCAAATGATGGTGCAAATGTCTGGTCGCCTCAAGGGGGATTACATATGTTTAATCAAAAACCTCAAGCTGGACAAAAACCGATTGAAGGTTGGGAAGTTGCTGACTGGGAAAATAAAATTAATGAACTTTATATTCAAGGCGCACAGGAATTTGATGAGGTTAAATTAAAGGAAATTTATGGGGAAAGTCAACAATTAACGCAGGAGTATTTGCCTTTTATTTATTTGGTTAATTCCTATTCTCTCTCAGCAGTGCGAAATCGTTTTGAAGGTATTAAATTTTCTGCGCTTGGTGGTGCTTTTTGGAATATTCATGAAATTAAAATTACGAAGTAGGTAATTCGTCAGGCTTCGCCCCGCTTCGCTAACACGCAGAGGCGCAGAGGCTCAGAGAGTAAGAGTTTGAGCTATTGGTTTCTTATTGGGATATTTCATTTCTGTTGTCCACAAGTTTGACGTTAAATGCGGGTGTTTCTACTATATGAATGGTGGTGGACGCAATGCTTATACTTCCGTTTGTGTTGTCGAATTCGTCAAGAATCCGACTAAAGATGATATCTTTTTTGCCTCGACGTTGTTTGTAGTCCACTATATAACGCAGGGTAAATTCTAGCCAGTTGTCGTTAGCTGTTAGGGTGACAGCAGGTTCAATTTTGGCATCTTCAATTAAATATTTGTGTACCATGTGTTGCCATTGTGCCTTGGCTTGAGGCATATATTCCCCGACAACTTCGTTAGCTACCTGTTGCAGAATTTCTCTGGTTAAAGAGCGATCGCTCCCGTATTTTACTGGTACAGTAATTTCATCCCATACAAAGGGAAAATCTGCCGAATAATTAAATACGGGTTCTTTAAATACAAAACTATTAGCAATTCTCACAATACGACCATTATAAAGATCAGCTTTTACCCAAGCACCGCACTCCATTAAGGTAGTCCGCAAAATACTAATATCTATAACATCTCCCATTATCCCACCCAGTAATACTCTATCTCCTGGTTTGTAATATTGACCTAAGGAAATAGCTACCCAACCAGCAAAACTCCCAATTACTTCTTGTAATGCAAAGGCGACACCAGCACCAATTACCCCAAAAATTACTGTTAGTTTTCCCAGGCTATCACTAAATATCAAAACAATTAATAAAGCCATAATTGCATAGCCAATGAAGGTAATGGCTTTGCGGATATGATAGCGCAAATCACTGTCTTGAACTTGGCGCGGTAAAACTTGAGCTAAAATTCGGAAAACAATGGCAACTATAATAATTCCTGAAGTTACTTCAATCAATTTGACAACTATAGCATCCGCCAGTAAGTTTTGAATTGTCTTTGAAGCATTTTCCACAAGTTACTCCTTATTAAATAAAAAGTTAATTTACATTCATGAATCTGGTGTATTTTTACTGTTATCAGGGTTGAACAGATTATTTAAAGAAGATAGCCGAAATCCTGGTGATTTGTAATCTTGAGGCAAATAATTTTCTGGTATAGTCGTCTGATTACCGTCTCTGACAGCAGAGTAATGGGGAGACAGAATTTCAATTTCTGCTTCATTACATTTATCTTGAATGTTTTGGTGGAGTTCTGAATAAATACTTGCCATGAGTATAGGTTTATTGGTATAAGCATTTAATTCATAGCTGACATAAAAATCATCTAAACTGGTTTGGAATACAAAGGGAACAGGCTCGGCTAAAATATTATTTGTTGCTATTGCTGCATCAATTAAAACTTGATGAACTTTTCGCCAAGGCACATCATACCCCAGTGTGATTGTAGTATTTAATATTAGATAATAATTAGGGTCTTGTGATAGGGAACTATAGTTGATAATTTGGCTAGTTAATACAGTTCCATTAGGAATAGTAATGATCACATTTTTAATGGTACGAATGCGGGTAACTAGCAGGGTTTTTTCTACTATATCACCTATAGCGTCACCAATTTTAATGCGATCGCCTATTTGGAAAGCACGGGTATAAATAAGAATAGTTCCCGCGACAACATTAGTAATAACAGCCGTTGAACCTAATGAAAATAAAACACCTAAAAATACTGAGATACCCTGAAAAGCTGGTGAACCAAATCCTGGTAAATAAGGAAATGCTAAGACTAATGCTAGGGCGACTATAATTAAGAATACCAGTTTATAAGTTGGTTCTGCCCAGTCATTATAAAAGCCGGAAATGGATATATTTCCATTACCCAATTCTGTGAAAATATAGCGAATAAATTTAAGACTGTAGTGGGTAATGAAGAAAATTAATGCTAATGCAAATATATTAGGTAAATAATCGGCAAATGCTAACCAACTTTTATAAATTGCTCCTAGAAAATAACTAATAAGTCTAGAACTTATTTGTTTTGTCCAAGGAAAAAAACTTAAAACTAAAGAAATGTAGATATATAAAATACTAATTACTATAATTATGCAGATAATCTTAACTAGCCTAGTCACAATATTACTGACTCTAGCTGTGGGTAAAAGTTCTATATTTTGAATTCTTAACTCAGGAATTCTAATTCCTCTCCAATTTTGTAATTTAGTAATAATTCTGGGATAAACTTGATTAAACACTTTCAGGAACACGAATAAAATTACTGTTGAAATAAAAGTATAAAATAGCCCCTTCAAAATATTATATAAGCTACGTTCTTTTCTGTATTGATTGATGGCATTTCTAATTATTTCTATACATTTTTCTGCTAGTATTTGTCTTGTTTTATTTACAGCTTTAGCATCTTTGTCTGTGATGGTAAATAATGTTTTATCCCCTATGACAATATTAGTTGTATCTGAATTTTCTACAACTCGCAATTTATCCATAGATATTAATGGATCATTAGCAATTTTTTCTAGTCTATTGGTGACAGCTTGCGCTCGCGCTTGGTGAGAAAATGAACCGACATTTTTCTGAATTACAAATAGTGTTGTATTTCCTAATAACACAGGAGTTCCATCTATTTTATTCACAATTTCTGAATTTTGGGCAACAGGTATAGCTTTATCTTGAATAGTTACGGTTTTATCTTGAGAATAACCCATAGATATGTTGATTATAAAAATACAACATATCAGGCTAATCATGAATTTATTTAAAATATTTAGATACTTGTTTTTATTGGTGTATTTGTTCATGGTTTGATTAAATTTATGGACTTACTTAATCTACTTTTGATATGGTATCATTAAGGTTATAAACATAATCAACCTAAAAGCAAAGGCAATATTTTGAACAAATTTCGTACACAAGAAGCCGTGACAAGTAGGGGTTTAGCTTTTGCTTTACCCTTGCATAAATCAAACCGGATTCCTATAAAATAGATTTATAGTATAAATTGATGTTTGTGTATATCAAGCGCATATCAAGGATAATTATATTCACTTAAAATCTAAAATTGCTGTGACACAACCCGAAAATTTGCGATCGCTCTTAGAATCCGTCGCCAATGGTACAATTAGCCCAGAGATAGCCTTTGACTCCCTCAAAAACTTACAATATGAATCTGTAGGTGAGTTTGCTAAAATAGACAACCATCGTCAATTAAGAACAGGTTTCCCGGAAGTAATTTGGGGACCTGGTAAAACACCGGAACAAATTGCTCAAATTATGGAAGTCATGCGCCACCGCACTTCCGTAGTCATGGCTACCCGCATTGAGCCAAAAGTATATTCTGCATTGCAAAAAAAAGTTAGAGGTATCCAATATTACGAACAAGCCCGAATTTGTGCCATTGTTCCTCCGGTGATTGAAGTCAGATTTCCTGGACAAATCGGGATTCTCTCCGCTGGTACTGCTGATTTAGCCGTCGCCGAAGAAGCCGCTGTCACTGCGGAACTTTCGGGTTTTTCTGTACAGCGTCTTTGGGATGTGGGTGTAGCCGGAATTCACCGTTTATTAAGTAACCGTCACCTGCTAGAATCATCATCAGTATTAATTGTGGTAGCGGGCATGGAAGGGGCTTTACCCAGTGTGGTAGCAGGTTTGACGGATTGTCCAGTGATTGCTGTTCCTACCAGTATTGGTTATGGTGCAAGTTTTTCCGGTTTAGCACCTTTATTAACAATGCTCAATTCTTGCGCTGCTGGTATAGGTGTGGTCAATATAGATAATGGCTTTGGTGCAGCGGTTTTAGCGGGACAAATTTTAAGAACTTCAGAAAAATTACGCTTGGCAGCAGAAAAATATTAAAGTATGACCGTAAAAACTGCGTATAATTACGATATTTATCTCATGGAACACCTTAACGACTCACTATTTCTCATCTTGGGAAATTTGGACTTTCATATCAATTTTACTGTTAGTAATTACACAGACTACTTTATATATGGTCTTGTAAAAGAGACAGACATTTTGGGTCAAATCCAAGGTGCTTGGAATCACTTTGTCAAAACTGGGCAAATTTGGGCGATGGTTATTGGTTTTGTCATTGGCTATATGTTTAAAGGTTTAACCAGTTACAGTTAAATTTATGGTCAGGAACAAGGAATAGAGTTGAAAGTCTTTTGGTATCTGATTTTTTTTGATCAGTATCTGTTTTAAACTACTTGACAACTGCTATATTCTAGGTTTTAGATTTTGGATTAATCATGATTCAAAATCGGCGTTGCTGATTAAGAGTATGATTTTATTGGGCTTCGCCCCGCTTCGCTAACACGCAGAGGTGATCCAGTCTCAGAGAGTAAGAGTTTCATTTTTTTGATTTTTCAATTTCATACCTCAATTCAGCAACGCCCAAAATCAATACCTTGTCCATTTTCTGCTTTGTTGGGTTAAGCGACAGCGCAACCCAAGGCTCATGTTGGGTTTCATGTTTCAACCCAACCTACAAATCAAGGCTTTTTCCAATTTGGACAAGGTATTGAAAATCTAACATCTAAAAATAATTTCTGCCTCTCCCTTCAGATTTATGACCGAAAAACAAACTTGGAGTCAGCGGTTTGAGTCCGCGCTGCATCCGGCGATCGCTCGTTTCAATGCAAGTATCAGTTTTGACATTGAACTCATCGAATATGATATTACAGGTTCTCAAGCCCATGCCAAAATGTTGGCTCATACAGGGATAATTTCCTATACAGAAGGGGAAGCAGTGTTTAACGGTTTAGAACAAGTTCGTCAAGAATATCGTCAAGGGCAATTCCAACCCGGTGTTGATGCCGAAGATGTCCATTTTGCCGTAGAAAAGCGACTTACGGAAATTGTCGGAGATGTAGGTAAAAAACTTCACACCGCCCGTTCTCGCAATGACCAAGTAGGTACAGATACTCGATTATACCTCCGCGATCAAATTCAACAAATTCGCCAGCAATTACGGGACTTTCAGACAGTCTTAGTTGATATAGCCGAAAAAAATGTCGAAACTCTGATTCCTGGCTATACCCACCTACAACGCGCCCAACCAGTAAGTTTAGCGCACCATTTACTGGCATACTTCCAAATGGCACAACGGGATTGGGAACGCTTGGAAGACGTTTGTAAACGAGTGAATATCTCCCCCTTGGGTTGTGGTGCTTTAGCGGGAACAACTTTTCCTATTGACCGCCACTATACAGCCAATTTATTACATTTTGACAATGTTTATGCTAACAGCTTGGACGGAGTGAGCGATCGGGACTTTGCCATAGAATTCCTCTGTGCTGCTAGTATCATCATGGTTCACCTCAGCCGTCTGTCCGAAGAAGTGATTCTGTGGGCATCTGAAGAATTTCGCTTCGTCACCCTCAAAGATAGCTGTGCCACAGGTTCTAGCATTATGCCCCAAAAGAAAAACCCCGACGTACCCGAATTAGTGCGCGGCAAAACCGGGCGAGTATTTGGTCATCTGCAAGCCATGTTAGTAATTATGAAGGGTTTACCCCTGGCTTATAACAAAGACCTCCAAGAAGACAAAGAAGGCATATTTGACAGCGTGAACACAGTCAAAGCCTGTTTAGAAGCAATGACAATTTTACTGCAAGAAGGTTTAGAATTTCGTCATCAGCGATTAGCAACAGCAGTTACAGAAGACTTTGCTAACGCTACCGATGTCGCAGATTATCTGGCAGCGCGGGGTGTACCCTTCCGCGAAGCTTATAACATTGTGGGCAAAGTCGTCAAAACCAGTATTGCCGCTGGTAAACTACTCAAAGATTTGCAGCTAGAAGAATGGCAACAAATCCATCCCGCATTTGCTGCTGATATTTATGAAGCCATAACCCCACGTCAAGTAGTTGCAGCCCGCAACAGCTACGGAGGCACAGGCTTTGTCCAAGTTAGACAAGCTCTTCTCAACGCCCGGACTCAACTCATTGTGAAATAATTTCTAAGTTAGGAAACAGGGAACAGGGAACAGGGGAGAAATTCAATTCTTTCTTCCAACTGACAACTGACAACTGTACGGGCGAAGCATTTGGAGAACTATTTTTGGCAATGACCGATAATTTATCTTCCAACTGACAACTGACAACTGTAC
>NZ_VIKY01000285.1:0-50123 GCF_009711925.1 Dolichospermum sp. UHCC 0352
AGTTCTCCAAATGCTTCGCCCGTACAGTGGTCGCATTTGGAAGATAAATTATCGGTCATTGCCAAAAATAGTTCTCCAAATGCTTCGCCCGTACAGTGGTCGCATTTGGAAGATAAATTATCGGTCATTGCCAAAAATAGTTCTCCAAATGCTTCGCCCGTACAGTGGTCAGTTGTCAGTTGTCAGTTGTCAGTGGTAATTAGATAATTTTCTTTCTCCTGATTCCTGACTCCTGACTCCTGACTCCTGAACTCCTGACTCCTGACTCCTGACTCCTGACTCCTGACTCCTACTTTATTTACAATCCTGCAAACCATTCATAACCCAAATCCTCCCAATAACCTTGAGCATTTGATAATTTACTGGTGAGGGTAACTCGTGTCACCCATTTACTTTGTTTATAGCCAAGTTTAATGGGTGAAGCTAACCGCAAAGGCGCACCATTTTCCACAGGCAAAGCTGCACCATTTTTTTGATAAGCTAATAGGGTTTGTGGGTGTAAAGCTGAGGCTATATCCCAACTTTCATAATAACCATCTGCTGATTTAAAATAGGCATATTTAACCGAGGATTTAGGTTGAGAAAGGGCGATAATTTCCCGCAAACGAATGCCACCCCATTGCACAATTGCCGCCCAGCCTTCTACACAAACATGACGAATAATCATAGAAGTAAGGGGTAAGGCTTGAATATCTGCCATACTCAAACTCAGCGGATGATTTACTTCACCATCTACAATTAAACGATATTTTGCTAGATCAATAACTGGTGTAGATTTAAAACTATTAATTATTAACTTATTTGGTTCAATTTGATTAGGTAAAAATTCTGGAACTGGCTTTTGAGGCTGAAATATCAATTCTTCAAATTTCTGATTGAGAGGTTCAGAAAGTTTCCCTACTAAATCTGCAAATATAGGTGTACCACAACCACCAAGTAATAAACTCATACTCGATAAACCAGAAAGTTGTAAAAACCTTCTTCGGGTAAATTCATGATTATTCATTTTGATGCCTAAATTCTGCTATTTTTTACAAAAATATAGATTTTGTCAGGGGATTTCCCCCTACCTTCTGCCCTAACTTCCAGTGAAGCCAGACAAATATTACCACTGTTGGTACAGCAGCAAAGTGGACAATTCTTAATGCTTGCCAACTGCCAAAAATATCAACTATCCAATAAAATTGAGCAGGTTTGTACATTCCTATGCCTGTAAATATTGCCAGTAATAAAATAGGAATGATTGCTGTATAAATAATTCGATGCCAAGCATAATTTAAACGTTGGTGATTCTGACTTTTTTGTAATGCCTTGATATCTTTTTCGCTAACAAATCTATTTTTCCAGCGTTGGGTAACGAAAATATAAATTCCATAGCAGAAAAGATTCAGAGAAAATAGCCACATGGCTGCAAAATGCCAATGTCTACCTCCAGCCAACCAACCACCTAAAGTAAACAGGGGGAAAATATATAATCCACCACGTCCGCCAAAAACAGGATTAGCATTATAAATTTGCAATCCACTGGTGATCATAATAAATAAGCTGATGAAATTACAATAGTGGAAAATTTTTGCCCCTATTGCTTGGGTGGGTGATTTACGTGGTGTTTCCGGAGAATTCATAGATAGAATAGGAAAAATTTAATTACGTTATCAGTATTTTGGGGATAATTGACTGAGTGAGAATGTTTGTTAACCCTAGAAAGTTGAAATATTCTCAATTTTGGATTCTAGATGATTACGTATTTTACATTGTAATAGTCCCATCACATTACCTTTCTTGCAACTAAGTTTTTACGATTACTCCAAAAACATAGTTAAATTAGAAAAGAAGAGGTAAAAGATCAACTATATTCTTTCCTCTGTCCCCTGTCCCTCCTGCCAATTCCTAGCACGTTTGGAAAATTAACTGGCAATTTTTAGTTTTTGGGATAGAAAACAACGAACTACTAACAACCGTATTTTAAGATGCTGGCTCTTTTTACAAATTTCCGAGATGAATTCGCCTCTGGTGCATCAAAAGCACTCGCCAATTGGTGGTCAGAGTTTACCCTTCAGACCAAACTCCTAGCCGTCGCCACCCTCATGGTTTCCTTGGTCATGAGTGGTTTGACCTTCTGGGCTGTAAACACAATTCAGCAAGATGCACGTCTCAATGATACCCGCTTTGGTCGTGATTTAGGATTACTCCTGGCCGCAAATGTAGCCCCCCTAATTGCTGATCACAATTTAACTGAAGTTGCCCAATTTTCTCAACGTTTTTTCAGTGCCACTTCTAGCGTGCGTTATATGTTATACGCTGATGAAACTGGGCAAATGTTTTTTGGTCTTCCTTTTTGGGAACCAGAGGTAGAAAACTCCCTCACTATTAAGCGCCATATCCAACTACCAGAAGATTATTCTGACAATCAAGATCAACCAATGGTTAGGCAGCATAACACCCCCGATGGTGCAGTTACAGATGTATTTGTGCCTTTAATAGTAGATAAAAAATACTTAGGTGTATTAGCAGTTGGTATTAACCCTAACCAAATCGCAGTCATATCCACTAATTTCACCCGTGATGTTACCATTGCCGTTTTTATCACAATTTGGGTCATGGTGATTTTAGCAGGAGTAATTAATGCTTTAACTATTACTAAACCTATTAAAGAATTGCTAGTAGGTGTTAAACAAATTGCGGCTGGAAATTTTAAACAGCGCATAGATATCCCTCTCGGTGGTGAACTAGGAGAAGTAATTTTCAGCTTCAATGAAATGGCAGAACGGCTAGAACGTTATGAAGAACAAAATATTGAAGAATTAACTGCCGAAAAAGCTAAATTAGAAACCTTAGTCTCCACCATTGCTGATGGTGCAGTTTTGATTGATAATAATATGCAAGTAATATTAGTTAATCCCACTGCTAAACGGATTTTTAATTGGGAAAGTGTGGATGTTGTTGGTAGTAATATACTCCATCACTTACCCCATACTGTCCAAATGGAAATATCCCGGACTTTATATGAAATGGCAGCAGGTGAATGTGAAAGTGCTGAATTTCGTATCCTCCTCAAACAACCTACTCAACGCACAATTCGCATTGTTTTAACCACAGTTCTTAACCTCCAACGGGAAAGTATTAAAGGTATAGCTATCACTGTCCAAGACATTAGCCGGGAGGTGGAACTAAATGAAGCTAAAAGCCAGTTTATCAGCAATATTTCCCATGAATTAAGGACTCCTTTATTTAACATCAAAACCTATATTGAAACTTTACATGATTATGGCGAAGATTTAGGTATTGATGAACGCAAGGAATTTTTGCAAACAGTTAATAATGAAACTGATAGACTCACCCGCTTGGTTAATGATGTTTTAGATTTATCAAAACTTGAATCTGGTCGGAATTACACTTTTGATAAGGTAGATTTACCACAAGCAATAGAACAGACATTACGGACTTATCAGCTTAATGCTAAAGATAAAGGTATTGAACTGTGCCAGGAACTGACTCATGATTTACCTTTTGTTCTAGGAAATTATGACTTGTTACTGCAAGTTTTTGGGAATTTAATTGGTAATTCTCTTAAATTCAGTCTAGCTGGTGGTAAGGTAGTTATCCGTGCTTATCAACTAGATGCTAATTCTCATTCTCAGCATCATTCTGGTAAAGTGAGAATTGAAATTAGTGATACAGGAATTGGTATCGCACCAGAAGATCAACAGGCAATTTTTGACCGATTCTTTCGTGTAGAAAATAGAGTTCATACTCTAGAAGGAACAGGTTTAGGTTTATCAATTGTCAGAAACATTATGGACAGACATCATAGTCAAGTTAATTTGGTAAGTGAAGTTGGTATTGGTACTACTTTTTGGTTTGATTTAGAAATATTTGCGGAAGAGATTTCATCAACTGGGGAAATTATGCCAGAAAACTTAGAAGTAAAGACAGTTTAAGGGCAGTTTTCGTGATTCTGTTATATCAAGAGTTGAACAAGGTTATTAATAAACAAACTAATAACAAAGTTAGTATTAATAACAAAGTTTGATGGCGTTTTATCCAATTATTAACCCTTGTACTCAAGTTATAATTAGAATTTTGCTTTTGCGATTCTAATTCACTTTCTTCTATATTTTGATAGAGAGTACAATCTTGAGCATAGGGATATTGAGGAAAGTTACAGGTATGATCAAAGTGATAGCTACAACTGTCGCATAGATGATCATTTCCTTGAGCGCGGTGCAAAGGAATACCAGGATGTCCATAAGCTTTCAGCAATAGCCGACACTGAGGACAAGTAATTGCTTGACTATCAATAATTTGATGACAACGAGGACAAGATATAGTAGCCAAAACAGAAAAAGGATAGGTAATTAAACATCTTGATTTTATCTATTATCTGCACTAATATCAATAATTCATCCGTATTTATCTGCGTTTATCTGCGTTTATCTGCGGTCAATAATTCTTGAAATCTGATTTTGCAAAGAAATTGGGAATATAAGATTTTATTGTCACTTCCAGACGTATACTTAAATAATGACGGCGTAATTGGAGTTGATAAAGTAATGCCTAAAAAAAATCTCTCTAACTTAATACAAGAAGAAACCACAAAATTTATACCCTTACAAAATGAACCTGTAATTGAAGTTTCGGCTGAAGCAGTATTGGAAACCCAAGTACAAACGGATAATAATCAGTTAGAACTAGAAGCCAGTATTAAAGAATTACAGCAAACAGTTTCTACATTAAAACAAAAAGAATCTACTTTAATCAAGCAAATTAGTGATTTACAAACAGCTTTTTCAGAAAAAGAAGCATTGGTAGAACGTTTGACAAATGAACTTTACGAAACAAAACAAACCGCTTTACAACTAGCAGATTCCAACTCTCAGTTACTAGAAGAAATCAAGGGTTTAAAACAACCTAGTCAACAACCTCATTCACAACTTAGTCAACAAGCTAGTCAAATTTCCAAATCCATTCAATACAAAAAATCTCATAGGTCAATAGAACGACTTCAAGAAAAACCCAATCAAGACAGTGAGGATTTTTCCAAAAATACTTGGTTGTATGATTGAAGTTAAGAATTTAGATCCCCGACTTCTTGAAGAAGTCGGGGATCTTGTTGCTAAAACTCTAATATATGTTCAGCGACAATTTGTGATTGTTCCAAGTGAGGAATATGACCACAATCTTTAATCCAAATTAGCTGACTTTGGGGAATTGCTTTGGCAAATTTCGGAGCGTCCCCAGTTCCTAAAATTTTATCACTATCACCCCATAAAATTAAAGTTGGTTGTGCAATTTTGGCAAGTTGGGGAAATTTAAAAGCACCATAACCGCCACTTTTGGTAAAGGCAATTAAGGCTTGAGTCCAATTAGGCATTTGTAAGTGTAATTCTCCACAGCACAAAGCATCCTCGGAGATCAGATTTGGGTTTTTATATGCAGTTCGACAAATGCTCTTCCGCACTTTGGGATTTCGCAAAAATTCCGTCGCCCAATAATCCAAAGGTGGAAATATATATTTACTTAATGGGGAATTACCTTTCAAACCCGCACTATCTATTAATACCAATTGTTTTACCGCCTCTGGGTAAGTGAGGGTAAAATCTATAGCCGCAGCCCCACCCATTGACGCACCCACCAAAATCACAGGTTGGTTAATCAGGGTTTGCCAAAATGAGTAGAGATGGTTTTTAATCGTGACCGAACTGTAAGCAATCCCCGGTAATCTATCTGTAAAGCCAAATCCCAATAAATCTACAGCCCAAACTGCATTTTTTTCAGCTAGTAAAGGCAAAAGTCGGCGGTATTCCAGCACCGAACTATCAAAACCATGAATTAATAAAATCGGTGTACCACCATGACCTTGTTGGACATAAGTGGTATTAATGGGTTCATTGGCGGCATGAGTAATAATCGCCTGACTTTGGATATTTTGAGCCAAAGCGATGGATGTTGGTTCTGTGAGTTGCCCAACTGCGGCAGGAAGAAAACTTGGAAACATAAACTCCAGTTTACATCAGTGCGGATCACCTTAGGGACTCCCAAATAAAAAAATGTCCCAAAACTGACGCAAAAATTCTCTCTCTGTGTTCTCTGTGCCTCTGTGGTTCGTTTATTGAGATAATTTATTTCTTGCAAGTCCCTTAGCTAATACCCAGTCACCAATTAAAAAAGAAAATTTCCGCAAAAATTAAAATAGGGACACAATCCACGTAAAATAGGAATCAATTATCCCGATAGTAGGAGATTTAAGCCATGCCAATGGCAGTTGGCGCAATTGAAACATTAGGTTTTCCTGCGGTTTTAGCATCAGCAGACGCAATGGTCAAAGCTGCTAGTGTCACGATTGTTTATTACGGTATCGCGGAAAGTGGTCGCATGATAGTTGCTGTCAGAGGCCACGTTGCGGAAGTGCAAACAGCCGTAGCCGCTGGAATTGTTGCTGGTGAAGAAGTTTATGGCGGTGAGGTTATTACCCACTACATTATTCCCAACCCCCCGGAAAATGTGGAAACAGTCTTACCTATCCACTTCACCTCCAAATCTGAACCTTTCCGTATTTTCTAAGTAAGTTCGCTATGAAAAATTGAAGCATTTCTTCATAAAAATTAACTTGTAGCAACCGATAACTTTATATTCAAAACAGGAGATTAAAAATGTCATCACAGGCAGTTGGATCATTAGAAACTAAGGGTTTTCCCGCCGTTCTCGCAGCAGCAGACGCAATGGTAAAAGCCGGTCGAGTTACCCTCGTTGGTTATATCAGAGTTGGGAGCGCTCGCTTTACCGTCAATATTCGTGGTGATGTTTCCGAAGTTAAAGCCGCTATGGCAGCCGGTGTGGATGCTGTAGAAAAAGTTCATGGTGGTACTCTCGAATCCTGGGTAATTATTGCCCGTCCCCATGAAAACGTAGAAGCTGTATTGCCAATTGCTTATACAGCAGACGTTCAACAGTATCGAGAATCTGTGGAAAA
This sequence comes from Dolichospermum sp. UHCC 0352, assembly GCF_009711925.1. Taxonomy (NCBI): domain Bacteria; kingdom Bacillati; phylum Cyanobacteriota; class Cyanophyceae; order Nostocales; family Aphanizomenonaceae; genus Dolichospermum; species Dolichospermum sp. UHCC 0352. Next base: position 6,974 of record NZ_VIKY01000285.1, read on the forward strand.
TCCCATTATCGGTGCTGCTAGGATCTAATTTCATCTATTAGGTGGGCAATGGGTAATAGGTAATAAACCCCTATTCCCTCTTTCCCTAAATAGCAACTTGCATCAATAGTCCACAATATTATTATGTTCGTAATCCCATAACGGCTGAATCTTTACATCAAATTTATTAATTCATCCGTCTTAATCTGCGGTTAATTATTCTTGAAATATTATTCAATGTAGGTTCATCTTAATTTGATATTACGGTCTATGGAACGAATCAATTAGGAGTTATTACCTGCTACTAAATCGCTAAATCTAATTTCAAGGAGCGCAATGTTGCTATGACACAAGATGGGGTAAATTTAGCTCAATATTGGCAACAGCGACTAATTACAGAATGTCCAGAACAAAGTCAGGCTACTAGACAAAGTATTCTTAATTGGCTTTTGGGAGTGGATTTAGCACGGTTTGATCTACTTAACCCCAAAGAACTAGAAATTGCTAAACAAGCAATGGAATATCGGTGGCGAATTCTGCACAAACGCTATTTAGGTATGAGCAGAGAAAAGGCTTATCGTCAACTCATTAGCCGCTTGAGTAGTGTAGTGGCGGTAAGAAACAAAATTCAGATGTGGATATCTCTCAGCCGCGATCGCCAACGAAGCGTTATTGATGTGCTGCAAGAGGTCCTCCAAGAACTGATGCAAAGTGACTCATATATCCAACAACAAATGACTCACATTACCGCAATCACAACGGACAAAAGATTGCGGGATACGTTACTATTTGCCAGCATAGAAGAATATTGTTTGCGTCCAGTTCGGAATCAACCGATATTAATGTACCGCTTTGTTAACTACCTGCGAAAAATCCAGAGAGGAGGCTTAACACAAGTACCTACTAGCGAATTAGTGAAACTTGTTTCTGAGGAAATTCTCACAGAAAATAACGACAATCCGATTAGCTTAGTTGATAATCAAGCGATCGCTCAATATCAAGAAACCCAACACTTAGAAGAACAACAAGCTAACCGTCAACTTGTACAGCAAGAATTTGAACAATACTTATTAGAAAATATTGGACAACAAGCAGTAGATTGGTTGCGCTTATATCTGCAAGGCAAATCCCAAGAAGAAATTGCCAAACAACTCAACAAACCCATTAAAGAAGTATATCGGCTGCGAGAAAAACTCAGTTATCATGCCGTGCGAGTCTTTGCCATTAAAGGCCAACCAGAACTAATTGATCACTGGTTGTCCATTTCCCTAGAAGAACATAATTTAGGGCTAACAGAAACCCAATGGCAACAACTTTCAGAAAAAATCACTCCCATAGGACAACAAATCCTCAACCTCCGCAAAGCAGGTAACTCCATAGAAGTCATAGCCCAAGAACTACAACTGAAAACCCATCAAGTTCTAGGTGAATGGACAAAAGTTTATCTTACAGCCCAAACCCTGAGAATTCAAAATTAGCATAAATTGAGAAAATGCCAGATTCACTAAATATAGCCTCAAATCTGGTAAATATGTCATAAGTTAAAAAGAGTGTCAAAGACAAAAATGAATTGCACAGATTTCTCACCAAGCGCAAGATATATTAGACTTAGGATGTGCAGTGGTATTAAGTACCTTCGCCTTACAGGCAGTATATCCCCAAGCCAAAATTACTGGTTTAGACTTATCTCCTTACCTTCTAGCTGTAGCTAACTATCGGACTAAACAACGTCGTCTTGCCCAAATCAACTGGGTACATGATCAAGCTGAATCTACGGACATGAATCCCAAATCGGAAAATTACAAAAAAATGCCAACTTATATTTTGACGTTGCTTAAAAGTACCGAACCTTATTTAGATGAATATTTTAGTTTGGACATTGAACAAGCCCTAATTGGGGCAGGTTTACAAGCTCCTACTATTACTAGCAATAGTCCTCGTTACCGTACTATCATTGCTCAGGTGAGTGGCTAATTTATATTTAGTGCTGTGGGCAGTTATCCCCCCCCTGTTGTTTTTGTGGTTTTACTACCGCAGAACTCCTGCTGCCCCACCGTGGTTAAATTTATTGATTTTGTTCATTATTGGCGCTATCTCTGGTTTTGCTGCTCTGGGCTTGGAATGGGCTATGGAAAATGTAGCTAACCGGGTTTTAGACTGGCAACAGATCCAGCGTCATTTTTCTGGTGTCGTTTTTCGGCAAATATTAGCGATCGCTCCCATTGAAGAAGGTTGTAAATTAGTAGCAGTTATTCTGCCCATTTGCTATTTACAACGTCAGTATCATCTCCGAGCTACTACAGTTTTTTTATTTACCATAGCCGTGGCTTTAGGTTTCACTGCGGAAGAAACCTGGATTTATTTATCTCACGGCACATCTTCAATTCTAGACCGCATTATTGGTACTCCAGTTCATGCGATGTTTTCTGCTCCTTGGGGGTACGCTTTAGGGATATATATTTCTGCTAGTAGAAGGTTAAATCGAGATCGGGATTTAATTTTTATCGCTTGGTTAAATTCTGTTTGCTTTCATGCTTTAGTCAATATTTTATCTATTTCTGTGAGGTTTTCGCAGCCCACAAATTTACTCATTTATGGGTTATTTCCTTTACTATTATGGATGTTTTGGCGGTGGGAACAACTACTGCGAAAACTCCAGAGAAAACATCCTTTAGTGTTAATTTCTGGACATACATCCTCCGCTCGCACTTGGCAAAGGGGTTTAGTATTGTTAATCCTATCACTAGGCGGAAATTCTCTATTTGGATTATTGATTCTAGCCCGAAAAATTAGTCCTTTGCGGTGGGAACTTTGGTTTGATCCGAAAATTTTCTGGTTTATAGTCCAAGAACTATTATTCAATTTTGGTTTAGGACTTTTAGCTTGGTTAATTTATCGCTATTTACGCAGTTTAGCCAGTCGTCGGCATTTGTTTAACCGATAATTAGCATTATGAAAATAACGGAGAACAAAACAATGACTATTATCACAATAGATGATGAATTAATTAATGAAATTATCGCAGTCAGTCACTATGAAAATGCACAGGAAGCAGTCATTAAAATATTATCCAATTACTTGCAGCAACAAAAAAAAGAACTGCCTTTATTTGAGCGATTACGTTTTATAGATGATGAATCTGCCGAAGATGATATTGCCTCATTGTTTGAACGTGATAAAGACACAGGCAGGAATTTTGAACTATGACTTATCTAATTGATACTTGTGTAATGTCTGAGTTTGTTAAAAAAGCTCCCAACCCCCAAGTTAGTCAATGGTTTAATCAGCAACCAATGGAACAGATATTTTTAAGTAGTTAAGATCACCTGAAAACGCTAAACGTTTATTTCGGGCTTTAGAATGGACCCAAACAGAAATGGAAACTCCTCAAACATTGGCTGAATTAAAAGAGGAGTTAGGAATATAGATCCCCGACTTCTTTGAGAAGTCGGGGATCTGGATGTGTTTAAACTATTGCCAATACTGGTTGACTTACCGCTGCATTAACAGATATGGATTCAGAATCAGCCGCATAGATTTCGCAAGCGTTATTAGGACTTTCAACCAGTTTAACTTTGTAAAGAGTTGCACCCAATTCTTGAATAGGCGATCGCAAAGTATTACTAATATAAAGAGCAATATTTTCCGCAGTCGGCACAACTTGATTAAAGAAAGCAACATCCTTATTTAAGAAAGTATGATCAAATGGCTCAATCACGTAATCTGTAATTATCTGATTTAAAGCCCCCAAATCAATAACCATACCCGTAGAGGAATCAATTTCCCCAATTATCGTTACTTCCAATTGATAATTATGTCCATGTCCATTTACACGAGCGCATTTACCATAAATTTCCGTGTTTTTTGCCAAACTCAAATCAGGGTGTGCCAATCTATGAGCAGAGCTAAAATGAGTGCTAATACTCAGATAGCCTGACCTATCTTTACCCGGATAATCTGCCCAAAGTTGATGACTTTCAAACAGTTTAATGTTGGCTAGTTTCACTCCCAATTCATCAATGGGTGATTCTAAAAGACCATGAATGTAACGGGAAATATTCTCTGTAGTTGGTACAATATCGGCAAAATAAGGAATATCTTCATTCACACAAGAGTGATCAAATATTCTCACCACATAATCTTCCACCACTCGATTTAAAGCAGCTACATCCACAATCATGCCAGTACGGGAGTCTATTTCCCCTTCCACAGTCACCTCTAGATGATAATTATGACCGTGAGTCTGAGTACATCTACCATATTTATCAACACTGAGGTTAGGAGCTAGACGGTGAGCAGCGCTAAAATGAGTCCTGATAGTCAAACTAGCTTTTTCTCCCTCTCCCTGATAATCAGCCCAAAGTTGAGGATGTTCAAATAACTGGACGCGCACCAAAGGTAAATGGGGTGCTAAACGTTCCCAAATCACTCGCGCCATATTTTCCGTAGTGGGGAGAGTTTGTTGAAATTCTGTCCACACATCATTCAGATAGGAAAAATCTAGTTGACTGGTAACTTCCTCTTTGATGACGTGCTTGACATCAGACAGGTTCAGTACCATACCATACTCATCTAATTCCCCAATCATGGAAATGAACAAGACATAGTTGTGTCCGTGTCCGGGAAATTTTGAGTAAGCACCAAATTTTTCTAAATTCTCAATTTGACTCAGTTCTGGGAACCAATACCGACCAACTGCTGAAAACTGATCGCGGCGATTAACAATACATTGCATGATTATACGAGGAGGAGAACTTAATATTTCTTAAACTTTCACTATTTACAGCATAAACCAATTTGTTACTTAGAGGATGTTTTAAAAGTTTTTAATGTGGAAACAGACCCCTCTCCAAACCTCTCCCCTACCAGGGGAGAGGCTTTAAAAACCCCATTCCCTTGTAGGGAAGGGGGGAAGGGGGGTTAGGTTTTTGGAGATTATGGGTTTCATATAATACTTTTCAAACAACCTCTTAGGGTTTGCTGAAAAAGTGGCAAAAGGCAAAATCAGGACTTCTTAGTTCTTCTATCAAGATGCAATTATAAGTTTTTGTTGTTTTTATCAGACAAGGTATAAGTTTTAATAATCAGAAAAAAGATGTTCTTTTCCAAAATTGACATAAAAAACCCGAAAAAATCCGCTTTTTGGGAGGCTCTACCTCCCATGATATTTTATATTAAGGGATAGGCACAGATCGCAATAACCGTTCAACTATAGTTTTGGCATTTCTTCCCCCTCTAGGAATCAGACGATGACAAAGAACGTGCGGTGCGAGAAACTTGACATCATCAGGAAGAGCATATTCTCTACCTAAAATAAAAGCCAGTGCTTGGGAAGCTTTTTGTAACGCCACAGTACCACGAGGACTCACACCAAGAGTGATTTCTTCATCCTGTCTAGTAGTTCGCACCAATTCCAAAATGTATTGTTGCAAAGATGCTTCTACCTTGACTTGGGAACAAGCTTGGCGTAATGCTTGGACTTCTTCTAAAGTAATACAAGGCTGTAAATCAGCAACTTTTAAACCTGCTTGCAGATTTTGCAGCATTTGCATTTCTTCTGATTCCGAAGGATAGCCCAAACTCAAAGACAGCATAAACCGGTCCATTTGGGCTTCTGGGAGGGGAAACGTCCCTTGATACTCAATGGGGTTTTGGGTAGCAATCACAAAGAATGGCTGAGGAACTAGACGAGAAACACCATCAACTGTTACCTGATGTTCTTCCATCACTTCCAGCAAAGCCGACTGGGTACGGGGTGTAGCCCGGTTAATTTCGTCCGCTAGGAGGACGTTAGCAAATACAGGACCTTGTAGAAATGTAAATTCCCCAGTTTTAGGATTCCAAATATTTGTGCCGGTGATATCTGTGGGGAGTAAGTCAGGGGTACATTGTAACCGTTGAAATTTACCATCTACAGAACGAGCTAGAGATTTGGCTAAGAGGGTTTTACCGACACCGGGGACATCTTCTAATAAAGCATGACCACCACCAAGTAAAGCTACTATGACTAAGCGGATGGCTTCATGTTTACCAACAATGGTACGAGCCAAATTTTGTGTTAAAGCGTCAATTTTTTCTCTCATGCAGTACCTGGGGGGAAATGGAGAAGGCTTACTTCTGAGTTTTGACTAAAAACTTGTTTAATAGTTTAGCCTTTTCTACAGTATTCCCACGTAACAAGCTTAATCCAGCATAAGAATTAAAGATTTCTGGAGTTGCTAAACCACCGACGCAAGGAGAGGAAAGTCAAAAAACAAATTTTTTGGAACTGGTTTTACTTTTAAATATATTATTTATTTACAAATTTTATTGTTTATTTCAAAAAGTTCAAAACCATACTCTTCTAAAAAATCTTTCGCAAATGCTATCCAGCTTGAATTAAATCTTGGGTAAAATTCAGGAGTACAAACATAAGCTTCTAAATTTAAACCTGCATAGTTTCTAACTAATTTATTATCAAATAAATCAATAGTATTAGTGAGTTGGTTAATAGCTTTGTCGCGGTTTTTATCTACTTTTCTTAAACTTGTTGCATCCAATTTGAACTCTACAAAACAAAAATCATTTTCATCAAAAAATACAAAATCGCAATGAGAATCACCAAATCCTAAAAGTCCTTTTTTTCCGTCAATAGGAATAAAACCAACTATTTTAGCATTAATTACATTAAATAATTTAGTGATATCAAAACCATTTTTAACAGTATCAACACCATTTAGTTTAATAGTAAATGTGTTGTCATCTGAATTTATATTGATAATAATAAAGGACTGTCCTTGATAGTCTATCATTGAAAATTCCGATCTCATTTCAATTTCCAGAACATCGGAAAAGTTATCAAAAGCAGTTGATAGAAGTTCTTTAATATCCTCAAATTTGCTCATTTTCTTTTGAAAGTTTTAGCGTGAATACTGTACAAAGCTTGAAAATCACCACCCAAAATTTCGGAAACCGTATCTAAATAATTTTGTTGAATAGTACCTTTTTCTTGATTAAAAATAGGTTCGCAATACTTAGTATCCTCACTAACAGATTGATTTCCTAAAGAATAAGCAGAAAAATCTTTAGCACTTAACCAGGAATCTTGGGGAATTATTTGTGCTACTTCTGATTGTGTTGACGGATTTTTTTCAACTACTCTATTCGCAAAGAGTAAATTATTAAAAACTGTGAGAACATAGGGACTATGGGTGGTGATAATTAGTTGGTTATCATCATTTTGATTTACCATTAAAGCCAATAACTCAATTAGCTGCTTTTGAGCAACAGGGAATAAATGAGCTTCTGGTTCTTCCAAGATTCTTAATACTTTTGTATTATCAAGAATATTCAGAAAAATATCTTGTAAAATTCTTATAGATTCTTGCTGTCCTGACGAAGTATTAGACAAGTAAATATATTCTTCTGTTTCTTTATTAAATAGAATTTTCTCTCCTAAATCATCAATACGGTATTCTCCCTTTAATATTTTATCTATCTTATTTTTGACTTGATATAATTTTTCTTTTATGTTGTTTTCTGAATAACTTTCGATTAGTCCTTCAAAATTTCTAAACTTTCTAAAAATGTCTTTTACCCTTACAAATTTTTCTATAAATTTTTCCAATAATATTTCATCTAAAGTTTTTGAGCTACGTTCATAATTGTCAATTGAAATATTTTGTTTTAAATTAATTTCAATACTTTGTGAGAAATATTTTTCAAATAAACTAGGATAGGCTACGGTTGCACTTCTACCAGCAACAATAAACAATAAATCTCTTTGTTTATTTTGAAATAAGTCATTGAGCAGGTCATAAAGTTGTTGAGCATATTTTATTTTTTCTTCTTCCTTAATTAATGGTTGAATATTTCTATTTTTGTTGATATTTAAATATTCTTGTCTAAGTCTAAATTTAATATCACTTGCAAGAATTGTAAATTTTTCATTTATAAAAGTATCTATAGGAGATATCTTCATTTTTTTATTTTCATCATTGCTTAGTTTCAAGAATTTATTTTCATTAAAACTGTAATAAAATGTTATTTCAAAATCAGGTAAATTATTTGTAGGTCCAAAAAAATTATAAAATTTTTGCTGAATGGGGGATAAAATATCAGAATTGATATCCAGAGATTGATTTTGTTTGTCTCGGTAAATTTGACTAAATAAATCCTCTTGTATGGTCTTGAAAAAATAAATTAATTTAGCAATAGTGCTTTTACCACTAGCTTGTTCACCAATCAAAACTAATATTTTCTTAACTTCAATTTCTGCATATTTAATTGGACCGAAGTTTTCGATGATAATTTTTTGCATAGGTAAATGTGACTTTTTTATGCTTACATAACAAATGTACCATAATAGAAATACTTTTTGGGAAGTTACACCTCCCATGATATTTCATATTACAGAAGTAGTTACCTAAAAATCGCTGTAATGTTTAGATTAACATTGAAAATCCCCCCATCATTAAGAATTAAAAATTTCTTGAGCTATTTTACAATCTAGTTGAATTTGGTTTTTCAGCGCTTCTAAGGAGGTAAATTTCTGTTCGGGACGCAAAAATTTTATTAGTTGTACCAGCAAATTTTTACCATACAAATCACCAGACCAATTTAAACAATGTACTTCTACGCTAGTATCTATACCATGAACTGTGGGACGATTGCCAATATTCATGACTCCAAAATGTTGAGTGGGAGAGTTGTCTGGAGTTTCGTTATCAATAATAACCTCCACAGCATAAACACCATGACGAGGTAAAAATTTATCTTTTGGTAGTTGAATATTGGCGGTAGGAAAGCCGATAGTTCTCCCTAATTTTTGACCTGTTACTACTATACCTGTAAGGCTGTAAGGTCTTCCCAAAAGACGATTTGCTTTTTGAATATCACCGACTTCCAAACTTTCCCGGATTAATGAGGTACTAATGCGAGTATCATCTGCTGCGGAAAAGTTTTCTATATCAGTTTTTATAGGAACTATGGTCACGGGTATATTATATTTTGCTGCGAGTATTTGCAAATCTTGAGCAGTACCCATGCGCTTTTTGCCAAAACAAAAGTCTTGTCCAACGCTAATCTGTTGACATTGCAGTTGTTGAACCAGGATTTTATCGACAAATTCTTCAGGGGAAAGGGCAGATAGTTCTCTATCAAAAGGTAATAATACTAATTGTTCCACCCCAAGCGATCGCAATTGTGCAACTTTTTCATCCAGTGGTGTTAACAAATCACGGGGAAGTCCTGTAAAAAACTCCTGGGGATGGGGATCAAATGTGACAACGGTTGAGTACGGGCGGACTGAATTCTCCTCACTCCGTGCTGACTGCAATACTGGCTGAATCACTCTTTGATGACCAAGATGAACACCATCAAATTTGCCAAGAGCAACAGCAGTTGGTGTCAGCAGTTCTTCTGTTGCAGAAGCAACCCATACAGAACACCCATTTTGAGACAAATTTAACACTTGGATTTTGGGATTTTAGGTTTGTTTTCGCTATCAGCGGTTAGCTACTGTTGAACCTTTGGTTCAGCCATTTATAACGATGTTGACGCTCTCGCGCTGTTAGATATCTAATCACCAATCTAATCTAAAATCGAGAAATCAGTTGATTAAATTGGTTTTTGACTGGGTATACCAACCGCACGGGGAAAACTAATTGGTGTGTTTGCTACTTTTCGTAAATAAAGACAATGACGAATACTATTACTCAAGGGAGTAGAAAATTCTTCAATTAGTTCAATTACCCCACCTAATTGGGTAACAGCCATTTCTAAACTTTCATTTTCGGCTTGAGTCCAAGTACCGCGATAAATTACCGCTAAACCGCCTTTTTTTACTAAAGGTAAAGAATATTCAGCACAAGCAGAAACATTACCCACAGCCCTAATTACAGCTAGATCATACTGTTGTCTGTGTTGAATTTGCTGACCAACTTCTTCGGCTCTCCCCAGTAAAGTTTTGGCATTATTCAGAGCAAGTGCTGATAAAATTGTCTCAATAAAACTAATTTTCTTCCCTGTAGAATCTAAAAGCGTAACTTGAGAATTAGGAAAAACTAGAGAAATTGGGATACCAGGAAAACCTGCACCCGTACCAATATCAATTATCCGCTTACCCTTTTCAATACCGGGAATAAATAATTGTTTAGGTGCAATTCCTCGCAAAGAATCCCAAAGATGTTTTTCCCAAAATTCTTCAGGTTCAGTAATGCGAGTTAAGTTAAGTTGACGATTTCCTGCCAAGATTAATTGATAAAGTTGTTGAAATTGGTTTTCTTCCCAGTTTGTTGGTTGCCAATTCAGAGTTTTTTGCCATATTTCCCCCATTTCTGGCAAAATAGTTATAGGTAAAGATTCTAAATTCATTGGTTAAAATTAATTTTTTTAAGTTATTTTGGCGTTACTGATTCAGGGTATGAATTTTAGTCTCACCCCAAGGCGCAATCACGCAAAGGAAAGAGTTTTAAAGGTTCAATTTGGGAATTTCATACCTAATTTTATGTGAAGCTACATAACATCATCAAATCCATGAATTCATCCCTCCTTATCTGTGTTCATCTGCGTTCATCTGCGTTCAATTACTCTGAAGATTAATTTAGAATTAAGCAGATTTTACCTCTTCTCCCTGACTTCTGACTCCTGACTCCTGACTCCTGACTCCTGATGTTAAGACCCCATGATCTAAAGTCCAACAATAATCAGCTATTGGTAACATATCACCAGCGTCGTGTGTTACAACTAACAATGTCCAATCTTTTTTGAGTTCGGCTAATAAATTCACCAATTGGCGACGCATTGACCAATCTAAACCCGCTGTAGGTTCATCTAATAATAATAAATTTGGTTGACGAATTAACTGCACCGCTAAAGCTAACCGTCGCTGTTGTCCACCACTTAAAGCATGAGGTGACGCAGATAAAGATAAATGATCTAATCCAACCTCTGTTAATGCTTGTTTAACCCTGTCCGCTCCCAGTTCAGGATGTCCTAAGCGCAATTCTTCTAAAATTGTCCCCCCGCAAAAATGTCTTTCTGGAAATTGAAATACTAAACCGGCTAATTGTTGTAGTTGTTCGGCTATGAGTCCCTGTTCTCTCCAGAAAACTCCACCAGCAGTGGGATCAGCCAATCCAGATAAAATTTCTAATAAGGTGCTTTTACCCGAACCGCTAGGACCAATAATTAAACCCAGTTTCTGGGGTGGTAATTCTAAATTTATAGCTTGAAGAATTGCTTTTGGGCAGGCTGTGGGGTGATAAGTTAGATTTCTGAGATAGAGCATTTGTGAAGATTACCAAGTTATGAGAAATTTTTGATGGAAATAGACGTAATTTATATTCACTATTTTTGCATTTTAGGTAATAGACACAACAATTTCAACTGTAATTATTCTGAGGGTTATCATGTTTAAACAGGTTTTAATGCCTCAATTTAGGATATTCTGGCGATTTGCTCCATTTTTCAAGGTGACTGTAACTACTTCCATCCTTTTAAATATTTTAGTAAATCCATCCTTTGCGGGTGATCCATTTCGCTCTCGTGAACCTCATAAAATTGGCGATCGCACGGAAGCTGTTTTTAATGCTATTTTTCAGCAAGGAAATTACCCAGCAGCCAAAGATGCTTTACAAAAAGCCGTCTCTAGCGAACCCAATGAACCTTTAATTTACGCCCTTCAGGCTTCTTTAGCATATCAAAATCAAGATCAAACTAATTTAGCAAAATACAGCCGAAAAACCCTGGAAACTGGACAAAATCTCATCGCTAGTGACCCATTACGTGGTAATTTATACACTGCGGTTGGTCATTTTTTAGAGGGGGCGGTAATTTTAAAGCGGGAAGGAACTGTAAATGGTGCGCCCCTCGCTTTTAGTCGGTTGCGGAAAGTCTATACATATCTTGACAGAGCCGAAGAGATTTCTGCTAATGATCCAGAGTTAAACTTAATTCGCGGCTATATGGATTTAATGTTAGCTGTGAATTTACCTTTTACTAGTCCAGATGATGCAATTAACCGATTGGAAAAAAATGCAGCACCTGGTTATTTAGTAGATAGAGGTATTGCTTTAGCATATCGAGATTTAAAACAACATTCCCAGGCTTTAGATTATGTCAACCGCGCCTTAAAAACAACTGCTGACAACCCAGAAATTTACTATCTCAAAGCCCAAATTCTCCATGAAAAAGGAAAAAAAGAAAAAAGTCAGGATTTAATCAAGGAAGCAATAATTCATTTTGATAAAGCATTAGCCAAAAAGTCTCAACTTCCTGCTAACTTAGTTAAACAAATTGAATATGAACGCAATCAGGCTGTCAGTGGTCAGTAGTCAGTGGTCAGTTGTTACAAAATTCTAGTTTTACCCATTACAAAAATGGAAATTCAATTCCGCGAGTTTAATCCTTTTGATGCTTGGATTTGGTTGAAGTTTAGCAATGTTCCCTCCCAACGGGAAAAACAATATGTAGAAGAAGTCTTTAATTCCTGGTTTTATCTAGGTAAATTGGGAGGATTTAATGCGGAAAATCTGCAAATCCAAGATACAGGACTTGATATCAGCCACATGGACTATGATGCAAGAGGCTATGATAAAAGCTTAATGGCTTTGATGCACAACATGGGTGAATTTGAATATGAAGGAGAATGGGGACGTTGTTGGTTTGATTTAGGTACAAGTGATGCGATCGCCTTAGACATTCTTATCAACGCCCTCACCCAACTAACTGAAGAATACGTCACAATTGAAGAACTATACATTGGTGGTGAAAATCCAGATTGGCCTACAGAAGATAGCGAAAGTCGTCCCTCTTCAATTTACGATAATTAATTGTCATCATGAATAAAGAAGGTCAAATCCGGGTAATTGTTTTAGCCCTAATTCGAGATGGTAATCGAATATTTGTTTCTGAAGGATTCGATCCTAAAAAACAATCAATATTCTACCGGGCTTTAGGTGGTGGCGTAGAATTTGGCGAAACTAGCCGCATAGCCTTAGCTAGAGAATTTCAAGAAGAAATTCAAGCCGAATTAACAAATATTCGCTATCTAAGTTGTATTGAGAACTTATTTACTTTTGACGGTAGACAAGGACATGAAATCATTCAACTTTATGAATGCGACTTTGCTGATTCCCAGTTTTATCAAATTGAAAGTTTAACTTTTGCGGAAACACCAGAACGTCAACATCGCGCATTGTGGATAGATATTTCTCGATTCAAATCTGGTGAATTAAGATTAGTTCCCGAAGTCTTTTTTGATTATTTGTAAATCTAGATCCCCGACTTATTTGTTATATCTTGTTAATAAATAATCAATTGAGTTGAGAAGTCGGGGATCTGATTGCTTCTTTGTTATATCTTGTATTATTGTTTATCGCTACCCTAGCGAAAATGGTTATAGCGACATTCAAAAACTAAGTCGAGGAGAAAAAATGTCAATTCAAGCATTCCCCGAAATTAATTTAGTTGTAGATGATATTTTGGGATCAATAGTTTCATAGCCAACCTCTAAATAACATCCAATTCACATCTTCAGATATTGGTTATTGAGATTGCAAAAATATTAATCAAAGCAATAATGTTTTTTTACGTCGCTGGTAATTTCCCATTTACAAGACATCCCAGCGGGAAAAGTTACTAAGTCTCCCTTACCCATTTGTACCGCTTGTCCTCCATCAGGAGTGACAACAACATTACCTTCTAAAAAGTAGCAAGTTTCTTGATCATCGTAAGTCCAGGAAAATTGGGATATTTCCTTTTCCCAAATTGGCCAGTTGAATACATCTAACTCATTGAGATGTGCAAGATTTGGTTGATGTACGACTTTAATTTCCATGAGTTTTATTTAACAATAAGATTGGATGTCTTCTCCACACTTATCTACTAAATAACATAATGCGCGAAAACGCAAGCCGACAAACTGATCATACAGTGGGTTTAGTTTGCACATAGGTGGAATATGAGCAATTGTTCGTCCAAAAACCACGATATCACGCTCGAAGGGACATTGGGCAGGAATTACTTTAGCAATTAATCTAGCAACTCGACGATTATCAATTTCAATGTCGTCGAACCATTGACGGATTTTTTGCAATAAATCAAACTTATTTTTAACTGAATGGTTTTCTTCGATAGGGTTGACAAAACTGGAGAGAATCATCGGTTCACTATTTGTTTTTAGCATTATTGTAAATCCTATGTAGATGAGATTGATAGAAACTGGAGAATGTGGCAATTTGGACTGAACTTGAAGAACGGTAAAGTAGTTGAACTAATTTTTATTAAAACTGGCTTTGTGTTGAATAACTGTTCAGTTGAATACAAAATAACAAAGAAAATATAAAAATGGTATAGTTTTAGCTTATGGATTCCTGATATTGAATATAGTAATTTTATATATGAAATTACTATGGGAATTGCCAAAAACACTGATGTATATAGCTTTCTCCTCCAGCTAGACTGCATAACCATTAGGAAACGATGACATTAATTTTAGGTGATAGAAGATCAATAAAAAAGCTATGCAAGTCACTTTATCGCAGGGAATAGGGAACAGGTAATTTTCTTCTGACTCGGTGACTCCTAACTGGGCCTAGTCCCTGCGTCCCTACCTCCTGCTAACGCTGGCAATTTTGCAAAATATAACTACACAACTCGCAAAAACCATCTCCTTCGGCTGCTGTAGTTATATATGTAGGTTGATGCTGTAACTGATTTGTATACTCCTGGATATTTGCCACACCTACGGACATAGGAAAATAACGCTGGTTAAATAAACTTTCATCATTGGGACTGTCACCAACAGTGATAACCTGTTCTGGCAAGTATGTGGGAAAATATTGATCTAAGACTTTTAATAAACCAGCAGCTTTATTTTGTCCTTGGGGTTTAATATGGCACTGAATATTGCTGTAAGTAAATCCCCAACCCATCTGGTTACAAAGATCACTTATATTTTTTAGTTGATCAGCCGTTAGTGAGGTAAGATCAAATGTCCAGTCTGTGACTCGAAATAAATTATCAGCAGATGCTCGGATTTGCGGAAAATAAGTTTGTAAGTTCACAAAGGTTCTAGCTAAATCTTGACGATGGTTAGCCAAATCAGGAATATGCGTGAGTGTAACTGGATCAGAATTACCTGATGGATAAAATAAACCACCATTTTCGGCAATTGCACCGACAATGGGCATTAAACTACTAATAGCACTTACCCACCCTGCCGAACGTCCAGTCACAATCAAGACCGGAATTTTGGCTGCTGATAGACTCTCTAAAGTATTTAGCAGTTGAGATGTAAATCTGCCATCTTTAGTTAGTGTCCCATCCATATCTGTTGCTAACAGGCAAATATGAGATGAATGCGTAGATGTTATATTAGACAATGGCTGTATATTGATAAAATGCTGATCCAAGTGACTAATAGGTTTGTACATATGACATGATCAAGACAATCTAAAAAATACTTATACCACAGCCAACTACTAAATAAGATTTGGGTATTATAAACATCAGGAGTTAAAAGGTTCAAATTGTGAATTATGGTTAGTACAATTTTTCTGGCTCAATCGTCTAGATTGAAAACAACAAAAACGAATACAGAAGTTTCTAGCAATGAATTACCAGCTATACCATTGCTATTGTGTGCTAGTGGAGGACTGGTTTTAGCTCTGGTTGCTGTAATTATTTATGGCAAAATTTTAGTGCAAAAGGGGGAGAAAAAACTAACTTTTGAAAAATTCCGCACACGAGAATTAGAGAGAAAGCTGAAGTTAGCTTTAGAAACTATTCGCAAAATGGAAACTAATCCAGATTTACTTCACTCACGGGACTTTAACTTAGATTATCTGCGAATGCGGATGTCAGAGGAGGTATTCTATTTTGCCCTAGTTAATCAAATTAAAATTAAGGTTAAAGATAAGATATCTCAAGTCCTACGTCCTGCTCAAGCTAACCAAGGATCTATAGGAGTTGCTAGTAATACTGGTAAGGAAATAGATGAAACTTTCGATATTGAGTATGAAACTGGTGTAGCACCCAACATTGTGAAACGGGTGCTGTTTAGAGCGCAAATTCGATTAATGAAGTTGCCAACTCAAGCTACTTCTTCTACAATTAGTGAAATTATGAATTGTATAGAAACATACCTTAGACCCAAGGAAGATGATGATACCTGGCAACCGACTATTCAAGGTAGGATTGTTTATATGCACTGGGATCAAAAGGCTAAACCTACCGCGTTGCTGGTACTAGAACAATCAAATGAAGGCGTGAATGTGACATTTAGAACTAGCCGTCAAACCCCTCTGACAAAAAACAAAAAAAACAATAGGACAGCAAATTCACATCATGCAGACACTATTCAGAAATAATCACAACTTGAAATTACGAATAAATACCGAAAAATTCAAACCGGAAAAAAATTTTGGTTTGGAATACATCACTTGTATTGAAGAAGACGGATCATCAAAATTAGGAGTTGTGATTAGAAGCAACATTTTGAGCGTCACGGGTTAGAAGACCATCTTCCATTTCGACAATGCGATCAGCGATATCTAAAATCCGGTTATCATGGGTGACTAATAAGATAGCAGTTCCCTGTTCTTTAGCCAAACGCTGCATGATTTCGACTACATCACGTCCTGATTGTTTATCTAATGCGGCTGTTGGTTCATCTGCTAATACTAAAGGAGGATGATTAACTAAAGCGCGAGCGATCGCTATTCTTTGTTTTTGTCCACCAGATAAATTATCTGGATAGTAGTTAACCCGTTCTTGTAAACCTACAGATGCCAGCATATCTTCTGATTGGGAAATAGCTGTTGATTGGGAAATATTATTATTTAATTCCACAGCCATTTGCACATTTTGCCGAGCAGTTAAAAAACCCAATAAATTATGAGCTTGGAAAATATAACCAATCTTCCGTCTCATGTGTACCAGTTTGTTTTGACTAGCACCACACAATTCATCACCTAAGAATTTTAAACTTCCCTCTTGTACCGATCTTAACCCACCAATCAAACTTAATAAAGTCGTTTTCCCTGAACCAGATGGTCCAGTCATAATCACGATTTCTCCAGCATATATTTCCAAACTAATATCAAATAGGATCTGTTTTTTCAGCGATCCTTTACCGTAGTAGTGATTGATATTTTTAATAGATATTACAGGTTCTTTGTTGATCATAATAAAAGGATTCAGGAGTTCAGGAGTCAGGAGTCAGGAGTCAGGATAAAGAAGGAAGAAGAAAGAAGGAAGAAGGAAGAATAAATATTGTTTTTTCCAATGACCAAGAACTAAGCTAAAAAATATCGGCTGGATCAGCAGAACTTAATTTCCGAATAGCAATCATTCCCGAAATAAAGCACATTAAAATAGTTAACATGATTACCATAATGGCGCGATTATAACTCATAAATATAGGCAAAAGTGTAGCATCTCTAGCAACATTGTAAAGAACAAGAGCGCAGCCAAATCCAGGTAAATAACCAACAACAGCTAATAAAAAAGCCTCTTGAAGAATTACAGTTAGTAAATAATTTTGAGTGTAACCTATAGCTTTGAGCGTAGCATATTCAGATAAATGGTCATTGACTTCTGTATACAAAATTTGATAAACAATTACAGTTCCTACAATAAAACCCATAATTGTTCCCAAGGTAAAAATAAAGCCAATAGCTGTACTACTTGCCCAATAATTTCTTTCAAATTCAATAAATTCTTCCTTAGTTAAAACATTGATATCTGTAGGTAGATAACTTCGCAATTCTTGAGCTACTAGGATGGGATCTGCACCAGGCTTTAACTTAATAATGCCAATATCAATTAATCCCCTTTGACGGTTATTAAAAATCCGTAAAAAGTTAACATCACTGGTAATTAAATTTCCATCTGCACCAAAAGATGCCCCTAATGTAAATAATCCACCGACCTGAACTTTTCTTCTGCGTACTTCGGCTGTTACAACTTTTCCGGCATTAAAACTATCAGCAATCGGACCATATTCTACTCTGGAAGAACGGTCATATAAAACAACATCAGGAAGTTTGAGTTTATTTAAATTTTCGTCTACTCCAGGTAAATCAAAAAGATTAACTTCTGGATTTATGCCGAAAATTAAGATACTGCGAGGGCGACCTGTAACAGGATTTCTCCAGCTTGTATAGTCTAAATATATAGGATGTACTGACTGAACTGTAGGCAAGTCTAATGCCTTATATAAACGGCGTTGGGAAAAGGTTTTCATTGCTAAAACAGCATTAGATTGACTGTTAATTAAAACCACTTCTCCGGCTAAACTGCTGTGCATTCTCACGTTACTGTAATAGAGTGCATCCCGAAAACCTAGCTGCATGAACATTAAAATATCAGCAAAGGCAATACCTGACAAAGCCACTGCTAGGCGAGTTTTTTCTCTTGTCAGTTGCAGCCAAGATAAAGGTATTTTTACTGCCATTTTTTATTTTTTTTGATCTCGATACTAATTAAGTAGTTGAACATGAATATTTGGCGTAGAAATAGGAAGTTAATTCTCATTAATTTCTACGGTGACTTTAGCATTTGTTAAACCGGAAACTTGCTTGGTAAATTCTGGAGATAGGGCAATTTTCACTTCGACAACTCTGGCATCAATATCTGCCGCTGGATCATTATTGAGGACATCTTTCTTGCCAATTTTTCTACCAATTGATGTAATTCTGCCTTTTAATTGACCATTAAATGCACCGTTGTCACTAGAGATAGTAGCACTTTGACCCAAACGGACTTTATTAATACTATCTTCAGGAACTTCTGCAACTACAAACATCTGATCTGTTTGTCCGATTTCCGCAATTCCATTTGCTCCCATGATTTCCCCTGATTTAGTGTGAATTTTTAATATTTCACCAGAACTAGGAGCTTTAACATAGCTTTGCTGAAGTTCTACTTGAGCTTTTCTCATTAAAGCAATGGCATTAGTAACTTGTGCTTGAGCAACTTGGACATTTAGCGGACTAACTACTAATATTCTGCTCAATCTTTCTCTTTCTTCGTCTATTTGTCTTTGTAAAGTGGAGACAGTTTTGTTACGGTTGGCTGTGGCTTCAATTAACTGCTGTTGTAAGGTCGCTAGGGTTTTAATTTGATTAGCTCTAGCTTCGGAAACTTGCTGTTGAATAGTATCTATTGCCCGTTTTAAACTAGCTTCACTTTCAATTAACTGTTGATTTGTAGTTAACGCACTTAAGCGACGGCGATCGCGTTCTTGCTGAGAAATAGCACCTTGTTTGTATAAAAAATCATAGCGCCCATAATCTACTTGAGCATTTCGTTGTTCGGCTCTAATCCTCTCCATATTGGCTTTTAAAGAATTTCTTTGTCCCAGTAGTTCCGCTTCCAAACGGTTGACTGTGGCTTGTTGGGCAACCTTCTCACCACTTAACTGGGCAGCAATTCGGCTAATTGTTGCCTGTTGAGCCTCTTTTTCCCCAGCTAGTTGGGCTTGCAACCGAGAAATAATGAATCTTTGAGCTTGAGCATCTCTTGGTGGACCAGCACTAACTTGGGCTAAATTCGCACGGGATTCTTGCAATTTAGCTTTGGCTTCTTCTACTACTGCCATACTGGTATCGCGGCTGTCTAAAATGGCCACAATCTGTCCTTGCTGTACTCGTTGCCCTTCTCTGACTAAAAGTTGTTGTACCCGTGAACTACCTGATAAACCCGCTGGAGCAGAAAGTTTAACTACTTCTCCTCTTGGTTCTAAGCGTCCTATGGCAGTAATACTATTGGGAACTGGGGCAACAGATACAGTAGAAGTCAGTTTTTTTAATTGTTCCATTCTCGCTGTAGCTAAGAAACCGGCAGCTATAGCTACTGGTAAAGCTACGGCAATACTCAACCAAATTTTTGGCTGCTCAAGTGCCTTTTCTGGGGATTTTGATTTTTCATTCACCCTTGACATGATATTTAACCTATTTATCTGAATTGTGGTGATGAAACTAAAAAAGTAAATTAGCTGTAATTAAAATCCACAGCAAACTTTATCCAAGATTTACACCTTTTTAGGTTTTTGTTTTGGCAATTTTATAACTATTGTTGGGTATGATTAACTTTGGATAAACTACACTCTGTGATTATTCAGGTGTATTATCTTTACATGAAAATTTCTATCTCAAAGCAACCTGGGATACAATTGGTAGATTTTATAAATCATTAGTAGTTGAGATTCCACACTTCATTTTTAAGAAGATGTGCGAAATTTTAGAAGTTAAAGTTTACAAAAGAAAATAAAACTTTTGAGCAAATAGGTGAGAATTTTAACAATTAATAATTACTAATTATCAGCCGAAACCGAATAACTAGAAACTTGAGTGATTAACGTTAATTTTCCCTCCCAGAAGTATCCGTGGTGATGACTTCATATAAATTCTACATTTATCAGTTGAGGGAAAACGTAACGCATTTTACAGATAGATTAATAGCAATTTTTAATTGCCGACACTTCTGGTAATATTTTCTCAGATTATTCTGGTTATTCTGGCAAATCAAATAAAACTGTAGTCATATAATTTTCTGCCCAATCTACACCAAAAGCCTTTTCTAAAACTCTACGGGTTTTATCATTTTGTTGTTGTTTGGTACAATAATTATGTTGTCCAGCAATAATTTGAGCTACTTTTTCCGGTGCAACTGGACTAGACGCGATGGCTTGTGTACAATGGATATCTAAAAATGATTCTACGTGAGAAATAAACATTGTTTCTTCTTGGGGGGAACTAGGACGAATAAATAGACAAAAATCGGAAAAAATATTTCCCCATTCTGGTAAATCACGAGGTTGAGAAAAGTTGGCTGTGGTTAATTTACTAAGTTGCGAATTATAACCATCTGGTAAAATCCGCTCTAAGTTTACCGGCGAAAGATCGGCAATTGCTGCACTAATTTGACCTCTACCTCCGACTAAATCACAACCAAACATGGGAATATCATATTCTGGACGGGGAAACATCACACAGTGCAGAATATCTAACATATTCCCTACTCTTGCTAGTTCCAAGTGTATTTTGCGAAACTGGGGACTTTGATAACAGCGATTTTCGATAATTAGTTTTTCCCCTT
Source organism: Dolichospermum sp. UHCC 0352 (assembly GCF_009711925.1). Taxonomy (NCBI): domain Bacteria; kingdom Bacillati; phylum Cyanobacteriota; class Cyanophyceae; order Nostocales; family Aphanizomenonaceae; genus Dolichospermum; species Dolichospermum sp. UHCC 0352. The sequence goes on from NZ_VIKY01000285.1 coordinate 28,037, forward strand.
CTAATTTACCTTCTACATATCCCAATTCCGCTGGTAAATGGTATGGTGATAAGTCTAGGTGTTTATGCCAAACTGCTTCAATACAATCAGCTAGTTGACGAATCAGAGGATGTTGTTGTTCACGAAGAGAAGGAGTAGAAGACATATTATGTAAGAGGGACAATTTATTTGTTAGTTTACAATTATTTGTACCATTTTTTCTGCCTGGAAATATAAACAAAGAGTTATAGTATGGGCTGATCATGAAAATAAATTTATGTAACAAAAAGTGCAATTGTATTCTGTAATATGATTAATTATCTGGGATACTGAATTGTAAGATATTAATATATGACTACTGACTCAAATAATAATTTCAAAAACCAAATTATGATAATTCTTTACAAATAAATAACGACCATAAAAAAATATGAGCTATGACAGTACGCTGAAATACTTAATTGAAGAATATCCCCAAGCCATTGTTCAATGGTTGTTGAATACAGAAATTACAGAAAATCCAGAATTACTAAAAACAGAATTAAACTTAGAACCAATTCGTGTTGATGGACTTTTTTTATTAAAAACCAACAACAATATCATTCATTTAGAATTTCAAACAGTTCATCAATCAAAACCCCCGCTACCATTACGAATGCTAGATTATTGGGTGAGATTATATCGCCAATATGATACTAACATTGAACAAATTATTATCTTTTTAAAACCCACCACATCAGAGGAGGTTTTTATCAATGAATTTAAAACAGCTAATACTTTTCATCGCTATCGAGTCATCAGAATTTGGGAATGTGATCCTCAGAGGATGTTTGAAAAGTTTTAGGTTGTGATTTTAGGCACTTACAGATCCCCCCTAACCCCCCTTGTTAAGGGGGGAACTAGAGTCAAAGTCCCCCTTTTTAAGGGGGATTTAGGGGGATCTAAAAATATTCGATACACCATGAGGGACTTTTCAAACACCCTCTCAACCATTATTAGCAACGACCGAACTTTTGCCCTTAGCTGTATTAGCCAAAGTTGATAATCCCAGAGCAATATTAGAACAAGTTGCAGCTAAAGTAAATATAATAGAAGATAGAAGACAGCAAATCAACGTCTCAGCCTGTGTGCAACTTCTAGCTGGAATTAGATTTGATGCGGATTTGATTAACGCTTATTTTCGGGAGGATATTATGCAAGAATCTGTCGTTTATCAAAAAATCGTTCGAGAAGGTTTAGAACAGGGAAGACGTTCTGAAATTAGATTAATTGTTCGTCAACTTCAACGTCATTTAGGAAAAATAGGGACTGAAACTCAAAATAAAATTCAAGACTTATCTTTTCTGCAATTAGAGGATTTAGGAGAAGCTTTATTAGATTTTAAAACTGAAACTGATCTAATTAACTGGTTAACTGAACATTGTGATTGAAAAAATCATAATTTTACAAATTATCCCCAAAAATCTATAACTTCATATCCCAATTCCCCGATCATCTGCCGCAATAAGGGTAAACTCAAACCAATGACATTACTGTGGCAACCCTCGATTTTCTCCACAAATAAACTCCCAAAACCTTCTAAAGCAAAAGCCCCAGCGCATTGAAGAGGTTCACCTGTAGCTACATAGGCAAGAATAGCGCGATCGCTCATTTTTGCAAAATACACCCTAGTAACTTGACATTTAACCACAGTTTGATTTTTAGTGGTATCAATCAAAACATGACCAGTGTACAAGTCACCAAAATTACCTTGCATCAATTGCCACCGAGCGATCGCTTCCTCAGCATTTTCTGGTTTACCATAAATCCCCCCACCCATAGCCAAAACCGAATCACAACCCATCACCAAAGCTGATGGAAATTGGGAAACCACAGTTTCCGCCTTACACTGAGCCAGCGTTTTCACCAATTCCCCAGGTTCAGTCAGTTGTATTTGTGACTCATCAAAATCACTCGCACAAACCATTGGTTCAATTCCCACAGTTTGCAATAACCGACGACGGGCAACAGAAGCAGAAGCAAGGACAAATTGCGGAATTTTCATAAATTGCTGTATAAGTAATTTTTTGGGTAATTGATCATAGTTAATTCTCAATTACCACCATTTCTAATTATTAATAAACAGTGAAAGAACTCACAACTTCATCAATAATTCGTTGCAGTTTCTTCCAACGTTTCTCAGGAACAGAAGCATTAAACGTAAACAGCTTACCACGACTGATAGCCACACTAGAAATATTATGTCTTTCCTGTCCATTAGGAAATTTAACTCCATATTCTAGAAAGTAGTAAATTTTCCCATTTACTTCCCTTTCAGCCGCATTGATTAACTCAGCAGTCCGATCAGAACCGACAGGAGCAAGAGCCACCTTTCCTAACTTATAACCGACTTCTGTTGGTGTTCCCAATTCCGCTAAAGTTTTACCAGAGGGAACAGGACTAATTACCACAGACACATTTTCTGATACTTCAATTAAATCATGAAACACCACATCAGGCCCATCACCAACTTTAACTTGTAACCAACCATTAGGATAATCAAATTGATAACCGTCAGCACTATCTACAAACCGATTTAGTCCAGCCGCATTAGCCACACCAACACTACTCAAGCTGAAGCTCAACACCAATAATAAGATCAACGTAATTCTTTGCCACATTTTTTCCAATTCCTTTGGTCAGTCAAGAATACAAGGTAAAGATAATTGCAAGTTCTTATTTTCTCACTAATCTGGACAATCTGGAGACTTTACTTTTGTTATCCCCTTCAGGCTTGATAAGTATGTGTGCTATAATTGGACAGTCTCGCACCTTGTGGTCAAATAAAAATCTCTTTGTGGCAACAATTAAGCCCCAAAGACTTTGAAAAATATGAAAAAAGTTGTCGTTGGTCTTTCCGGTGGCGTTGATAGTTCCGTAGCCGCCGCTATGCTGCATAATCAGGGCTATGATGTAATTGGTTTAACTCTTTGGCTGATGAAAGGCAAAGGGCAATGTTGCTCTGAAGGAATGATCGACGCGGCTGATATTTGTGAACAATTGGGTATACCCCATGAAGTTGTTGATATTCGGGATGTCTTTCAAACAGAAATTATTGATTTTTTAGTGACAGGTTATAGTGTGGGAATTACACCTTTGCCTTGTTCCCAATGTAACAAAACGGTGAAATTCGGTCCAATGGTGGAATATGCTCGGGAAAAATTGGCATCAACGAAAATCGCCACAGGTCATTATGCCCAAATCCGCTACGATGACACTACTAACCGTTACCAATTGTTACGAGCCGTAGACCGCAACAAAGATCAATCTTATTTCCTCTATGACTTATCCCAAGACTTATTAGGGGCAACAATTTTTCCTCTGGGTGAACTGAATAAAACTGATACTCGGAGAATTGCTACTGAATACAACTTAAAAACCGCCGATAAACCAGAAAGTCAAGATTTATGCTTGGTAGAAAGCAATGGTTCTATGCGGGCATTTTTAGATAAATATTTAGCCCCCAAACCCGGTGATATTGTTGATGAAACTGGTAAAGTTCTGGGACAACATGATGGTGTTCATCATTACACTATTGGTCAGCGAAAAGGCTTAGGTATCGCCGCCGCCGCCCCCTTGTATGTGATCGAATTAGATGCAGCTAATAACAGGGTAATTGTAGGCGATCGCACCAAAGGATCTCAGTCAGAATGTACAATAAATCGAGTAAATTGGGTTTCCATAGCTGAACCCGTTGCCCCCATTCGCGCCGAAGTTCAAATCCGTTATCGTTCCCAACCCGTACCCGTCACAGTCATTCCCCTACCAGATTCCCGCGTCCGGTTAGTATTTGATGAACCACAATTCAGCATCACCCCTGGACAAGCAGCGGTTTGGTACGACGAAGATACGGTATTAGGTGGCGGAATCATCGAACAATCGTAGGGGCGCAGGGCCTGCGCCCTGTCTTTCTGGGGAGAGAACCACCTCTGGCTTAAATACCGCAAGGGGTCTAAATTAAGGGACTTCCAAGAAATAAATTATCCTGATTAACGAACCACAGAGGCGCAGAGGACACAGAGGAATAAGGGTTTGAGAGATTTTTGCGTTAGGTGGTTGAGTATTTTTTTATTTGGAAGTCCCTAAGTGGACTCGTTGAACCAAGAATCTCAGTGGCTAAAGCCAGTAAGAGTGTCAAAGTCATGATAGTTTCGATCCGTATCTTTACCCCTGAGAGTGTAAAATCACTTGTATAGGCATAAAAATTGTGCAGATTCAGGAGTATCTTTGTATAAGCATTCAAAACGAACAAAATTGTGCTTTTGTGCAATTTGGTACAAAGTAGTTTGAGTTTCGGGCAAATCATAAGTAGATATATGATTTTCAATCATGGACATATCTTGAGACGAGAGTGCAGTCCAGTTTTGACGCATATTTTCTAAGTAGCGATTAACAAATTTTTCTCGGTCTTCCCCTTGTTTACAAACTATGTCAATCAAAACAAATACACTCTTGGGTTTCAAAAGATGGAATACTTGCTCAATAACTTTATCTTTTTGTGCCAAACTTAGATGATGTAAAACAAAGGAAGTCGTAACTATATCAAAGCTTTGCTTTCGGTTTTCAGCTAGTTCCTCAACAACTTTCGATATGTCGTCTTCAATAAAAGTTTGTTCACAGTTAATTTGTGCCATGTTGCCTTGGGCAATTTCCAAAGCAGCCGCAGATAAGTCAATTCCGGTATAGGAGGCAACGGTAGTATTTAATAAAGCTTGAACTGATGAACTAGCATCACCGCATCCAAGTTCAAGTAAGGAAAATGGTGTTGGCAAGTAATCAGTTAATAATTTATGCAAAACACCATAAATTTCTCGGTGTTCCATGTAATTATTGGCTAAGACTTTTTGATATGTTTCCCAATTCTTCTTAAAGTAATTATCTGATTGAGTTTTCAGAGTATTCATGGAAGCATTCCCATAACTGACAATATATTGAAAATAATAGCAGTATAAGAGGATGTTTGAAAAGTATCAGAATTAATCGAGATCCCCCCAACCCCCCTTACAAAGGGGGGCTAAATTCCTCAAAGTCCCCCTTTTCAAGGGGGATTTAGGGGGATCTGCGGGTGTCAGATACCACACGGAAAAGTTTTCAAACAACCTCTTAGTTTCATTGGGTTGTTAATTAGCTGTTCCCCAGCACAAACAAAACCACCTATTAAAAATTTTATCAATGCGTAAGTCATAATTATTTTTTTGTCCATAAAAAAATAAAAACCGTGAAAAAATAAATTCACGGCTTTAATAAAAAATGTGGTGTGAGGAGACTTAACTTACTTCATCATACTTCATCTAAAAATTAGAAGTTCAACTACCGCAAATTTCTTTACAAAGTAATTCTTTGATGACATATATATATTCTTAATATTTGTCACCTTATATTATAGCACCACCACAACTAGAACCACACCCCGCAGTACAACCATAGCAATATTCAGCAGTTTGGACTTCTTGAATTATATCTAAACTACCAATTTCTAATAATTTGCTCACTGTCAATTTTTCACCATTGCTAGTTTTTGCAGGTAAATTCATCATTTGGTTAAAGTCACAATCATAAATATTCCCTAAATAGTCAATAGAAAGTTGTTCACGACACATTAAACCATCAATTGTTTTGGGGTTAAAGTGAGACTCTAAAAACTGCAAATAGCTAGAATAAAGCTGTTTTCTTTCTAAATGAAACTTTGTTCTCCCCACAGGTATATTAGTAATTGTGAAAAGATGATTAAATCGAATATCAAATTTTTCCATCAAAAAGGTTTTATAAGCCTTTTCTAAATTTTCCTGTTCGGGAGTTAAAGAAAAATTTTCACTATTTGGTAATGGAGGATTGTACACCAAATCTAAAACTAAATTTGGGTTTTGACCATAACCTAATTTATTCAACCATTGCAAAGCTTGAATAGATTGATCAAAAACACCATTCCCCCGCATTTTATCCACATTGTCTGCTAAATAACAGGGAAGAGAAGCCACAATTTTAACTTGATGTTGAGCAAAAAAATCTGGTAAATCCTCAAATCCCTCCACAAAATAGATTGTCAAATTTGATCTGACAATGACCTGTTTACCTGCATTTTTAGCAGCTTCTACCAAAGACTTAAAACCATAATTCATTTCTGGAGCGCCACCAGTTAAATCCACCGTTTTAATTTGCGGAAACTTCTCAATTAAAGTAATTAACTGTTGACAAATTTCCGGTGTTAATTCCTCAGTTCTTTTCGGACCAGCTTCCACATGGCAATGGTTACAAGTCAAATTACAAAGTTTTCCCAAATTAACTTGTAAAACGTTAATTTCTTTTTTTGTTAAAGGAGAATTTAGCTGTTGAAAAAAAGGTGTAATCATAGAAGCATCTCTAGCACGAATTTCTATAAGAGGATATTTTAAAGGTCATTCAACCTAAGAGGATGTTTGAAAAGTTTTGAATATATAGACTGACCCCTCTCCAAACCTCTCCCCTGCAAGGGGAGAGGCTTTAAAACCCCCATTCCCTTGCAGGGAAGGGGGGTAGGGGGGTTAGGTTTTTGGAGATTACGGGGTTTGATATAATACTTTTCAAACAACCTCTAAGAGACAGGGGGAAGTGGCAGACTATTGATAATTGGAACATACCACTTGACTAAATCGAAAGTTTCCTATATCATGAAGAAACAACTCATCAATCATTACCAAAATCTAAATAAAATATTTTTGATCGCTCCACTCCGTTACGCTAGGGAAGTGAAAAGAATCAAGAGCGCAGAGCGCAAAAGAGCAAGAGTGTAGAGTGCTAATAAGTCCTCGCCGCACCACTACACACAACCCGAAAACCAATATTGAAGCTGTTGAAACCGAGGTTGTAGTCGTGGCGATAAGCAGAACGGCAAAATGCAGGAATGGCGTTCCACGAACCACCGCGCAGCAGCTTATGTTGACTGCTTAGACTTGTCCAAGCACTGCCATCGGTAGGCGCGTTTATATAGTGATCATGCCACCCATCCTTACACCATTCCCACACATTCCCACACATATCATATAAACCAAAAGGGTTGGCGGGAAAAATTCCTACCTCTGTGGTTTTTTCTCGATATTCTCCTTTTTGTCCCTGCCCGTAAGTGTAGTTACCATCATAATTAGCTAAATCTGTAGAAATTGTTTCCCCACAATAAAACGGGGTAGTAGTTCCTCCACGACAAGCATATTCCCATTCAGCTTCGCTAGGTAAACGATAGGTTTTATTTCCCATTCGGGAAAGTCTGGCACAAAATTCTTGAGCATCATTCCATGATACACACTCAACAGGCAAATTGTTGGTGAGCGAAGTCGAACCATCACCTTTAAACCGAGATGGATCAGATTTTAAATCAATCTTAACCTTTTTCAGAGCAGCTACAGCCCGCCATTGTTTCTGAGTAACTGGATATTTACCCATGAAAAATGGGGGAACAGTAACTTGATGTTGTGGACTTTGACAATAAAAATAACCTTCCTCATTTTCTGGAGAACCCATGATAAAAGTCCCCCCAGGAATAGCCACCATTTCTAAAATCACACCATTTCCCAAGTCTTGTCCAAAATAATTTGCTGCCATTTTAATAAAATTAATTATTTATTCCATCTAAATTAAACCATACTTAGTTGAGAAATAAAAGCAAAGATTAGAAATCTGAGGATTTTACCCCATTTTCTCGCTAGTTTCTCCTATTCTCTCGTTCCCATGCTCTGCGTGGGAATGTAGTTAAGAGGCTCTGCCTCTATTATACCTGGAGGTAGAACCTCAAAGATAACATTCCCAGTCAGAGACTGGGAACGAGGAAACCGTAAATCTGGAGACTGGGAACGAGGAAAATTTTCTTTCTTTGCGTCTTTGCTCCTTTGCCTCTTTGCGCGAAACCTCAGCTAGATTAGATACAAGAATTACTCAATTACCGTGAAAACCGATACAATTTTCTATAGCCTATTTCAAGCATTTCCTAGCATCTTTTTTGAATTAATTAATAATTCTCCCACAGAAGCAGATGTTTATGAATTTACCTCTCGTGAAGTTAAACAACTGGCTTTTCGTTTAGACGGTTTATTTTTACCAACCACCAAAGATCCTAAAAAACCATTTTATATTGTCGAGGTTCAATTTCAACCCGATGATAATTTATATTATCGTCTCTTTGCAGAACTTTTTCTCTACCTACGACAATACAAAACTCCTCATCCTTGGCAAGCTGTAATCATCTATCCTAGTCGTAATATAGAAAGAGAACAGAATTTACAATTTGGCGAAATCTTGCTGCTTGAAAGAGTTACACGCATTTATTTAGATGAGTTGGGAGAGAGTTCTTTAGGGGTGGGAGTTGTTAAACTAGTAATAGAAACAGAGAAGGCTGCACCAGCATTAGCAAGACGCTTAATTGCCCAAGCAAACCAACAACTAACTGATATCAAAATTAAACGGGATTTAATTAATCTGATTGAGACAATTATCGTCTACAAATTACCCAAAAAAAGCAGAGAGGAGATTGAAGCTATGTTAGGTTTAAGTGAGTTGAAACAAACCAGAGTTTATCAAGAAGCTTTAGAAGAAGGTAAGGCTGAAGGTAAAGCTGAAGGTAAAGCTGAAGGTAAAGCTGAAGCTACCAGAAAGTTTGCTTTAAAATTGTTACGAACTGGCATGAATTTACAACAAATTTCTGAAGTTACGGAATTATCTCTTGCACAAATTCAGGCTTTACAAAAAGAAATTCAAGAATCATAGTTTTAATTAGAACTTGCTGATAGCGTGGCGGATGATTATTGCATCGTCACGCAAGCTATAACTATCTAAAATTAACAACATCCCCCACCATCGTAATACCATGTAGAATCAGTAATTATAATTTCTTCAGGATTTACAACTGCTAAATTTCCCGCTGTTTTATCACAAACCGCCGCAGGAATTCCTCTTTGTAAAATATGCCCATTCTTATCATCAAAAAATATTTCCTTACCTGCATAAATCGCTGTTTTCCCAGTAAAAATACAAGCACCGTCCGCGGGAATATCTACCTTAAAAGCCACAGAATCTAGACTTTCTAAAAGTAGATTTTCTTCTAATTGATAATTGTGTTTATCTAACAACCGATAAGGACGACGAGCGCGAATTTCAATTTGTCCAAAACCAGCATTAATAATTAATTGAGTATATTCTGGATATGTAATAGCGCCAGATAAACACAGAGCGCGTAAATGTTCATTTTGTTGTAAATGAGCAGGAATTGGACTTGTTGCAATCGGGTCACTCATCTGCAAGCGTCCACCTGATTTTAATACCCGATATGCTTCTTTTAAAGCACGAGTTAAATCTGCTGGTTCAAAAATATTAAACAGGCAATTTTGCGCTACTACATCTACAGAAGCATCAACAACAGGTAAATTAAACGCATCTCCCGGACGAATTTCGACAAAGCTAAGATCAAACCAAGGGTTTTCCTTTGCAGCAAGTTGTAAATTACGGGTTGCAGCTTCTCTCATAGCTTCCACAGGTTCGACAGCAATAATCGCACCAGGACGACGAGAAAAATAAGCAAATTGCAAAGCTTCTAAACCGCCACCGACACCAATATATAAGACTGTTGGTTCATTATTGAGTTCGTTGTGATGAACCGTAGTTCCACAACCATAGTTCATTTCCTGCATAGCTAGAGGAATTTTTAGCCCTGGTAATTGTAAAGGTGTACTTTGAACACAACAAAGACCTATTTCTGGTGTTTGGGCAACTTGGCTGTAAAATTGGGCTGCGGTTTCTAAATAGGTCATAATCTCAAATTAGGGTTTATGGCTTGACTTTCGTTGTCAAAAAGAGTATTATACATAACTAATAGAAGGGGAGTAGCTGCTGGCAGTAAATCAAAGTTTTCTGTTCAGTATATCTAAGTCAACATACTGGTGATGAGCCTGGTTTAGATAGCGAATAAATAAAGTATTTGAAAGCGAGACCTTCACTGACTACACATTTAACTATGTGGAGTTCAGTGAGGTTTGATTGCTCTCATTGATACTCCACACAGGTAAAAAATCCTTTAGGAGTTTGAGAGAGTGTTAACAGCTTTTACCGAAGGTTTACTACTAATTACCTTTTCCGAACTAGGTGATAAAACATTTTTTATTGCTGTGATTTTGTCCATTCACCACCCCCGACGCTTGGTATTCGCTGGTGTGGTAGCTGCTTTGGCGGCTATGACTGTCTTATCAGTTGCGCTTGGGCAGGTAGCATCTTTATTGCCAAAAGACTATATTCATTACGCCGAAATAGTTTTCTTTATTGCCTTTGGTTTGAAGTTAATTTATGATGCCAATAAAATGGCTATATCTGCTACCGAAGAAGTCGCAGAAGAAGCACAAGAAGCGGTGGAAAAAGCAGATTTAGATAATTCCCAGCAAAAAAGTGTTTGGTCAATTTTACTGAAATCCTTCGTATTAACATTTATAGCAGAATGGGGCGATCGCACACAAATAGCCACCATCGCTTCAGCAGCCGTGAATAGGAATAACCCCATTGGTGTGACACTGGGAGCAATATTAGGACACGCGATTTGTGCAGCGATCGCCGTCATTGGTGGTAAATTAATAGCAGGTAAAATTTCCGAAAGACAAATTACCTTTTTAGGCGGCTTTCTATTTATCATCTTCGGCATAGTGGCCGCCATAGAAGGAAAATAAACTGAACATTACCATAGTTCAGATCCCGGACTTCTCTAAGAAGTCCGGGATCTTGTTATTCATAACTAATCTAGGATTGCTATAGCAATGCGTAACTCCTATGCTATACCAATAATCAAAAGATGCTACCGATTAAGATTACATCTTATTCTATATACAAGCATATACGCTTCCATTTTTGACTTTGTTACAACTTCACCTCTATCACGCTCAATCAATTCCTTAGTTACTCGATCAATACATTTCTGTTTTGTTTCTTCGGTTATTGCTTCAGGTGTTGATTGAGGTGTTTCTTCAACTATTGCTTCAGGTGGAGTAAGATTAGAAGCTGCGGCTTTATTAATCTCATCCTTATACTGAGCCGGTGCTAAAGCCGTCGCACTATCAAATAAAGGTTTTGCTTTATCAAGCTTTCCCTGTTCCTTAAACAGCATTGCCTTTGCTAAAACGGGGCGAAAATCTTGAGCATCTTTCTTAATTGCTTGATCATAAGCAGAGATAGCTTTATTATCATTCTTTTGAAAAGCGTATACACTACCTAAAAGCACCTGCACAGCAACCACATCCACACTACCCGGCTGAATAGTATTAGCTTGAGTCGCAGCAGCTAAACTTTCTTGTAATAAGCCAATAGCTGCTTCTGGACGCTTTTCACTTAATTGCAAATTCACCATGCCCTGCAAAGCTTTCAAATCACCAGGTTTTTTAGTTAAAATAGAGCGATAAGTTTGGGCAGCCCCCTCCTTATCACCAATTTGTTGTTTAGCTTGTGCCAGTAAAACCCCATACTCCGACTGTTGGGGATTGAGTTTAGCGAGTTTTTCTAAAGGTTCAATCACAGCTTGAATATCCGCTGGTTTCACTTCCCCTTGGCTTTTTTGACTCAACAAACCTAAACGCGCTTGCAAAAGTCCCTTGAGTGCAGTTTGATTTTCTGCATCTTTTTGTAAAACTAATTCATAACCCCGAACTTGATCTTCCAGTTTTGACTTTTGCTCCGATGAAGATATTTTAGGGTCAGCAGTGGGCTGATTTTGTGGAGATGATTGGGGTTTATTAACCGCTGTAATGATAGGCATAATAGAAACACCCAAAAAAGCAACAACAGCGAAAGCTAAAACTACTCGGACTATCCAGCGATTACGCGATTCAGACACAATATTATTCTGCTCCTAAATGGGAATGAGATAAATTGCAAAGTTAAAAATTTCCAAAACTTTGCGGAATACGGTCATTTGTCTGTGAATTTTATAACAAATAAATATCTATCCTGCTAAAGTAAGTGATGACTTTAGGAAGATCCGTCCGAATTATCGGTATGCTATGCTTCCGATAGCGTAGCTTGGCGTAAGCCATAACTGGATTAAGGACGCTAAATTACACATTTAGTGTATAAATGTGATATCTGGCGTTTTGATTTTCGTACAGAGCATCAAGGGACTGACCAGATTAAAAAGAAATATACTCTGATCAGTCACACACTTGCTCTTTTCCTTTGTTTTTATTAAATCCCACAATGGGGTATGTCTTGTGCCGTAAGGAGTTTTTATGAATTCCGACCTGATGCCGTCTTCTGAATCCGCAAATTTAACAGCCTCTAACCAAGGCATAAAAGAGATTGAATCCCCTGTTAATGCTAATACATTAGCAGACCAATCCTCTAAACTGGAAAAATCCCTGACTGACTCTAATGGGCATTTGCCTAATCGAGAACAACCAATTCCACCTCCTAGCGAACCGACTCAATACCGAGCTATTGGGTTAATTCGCGGATGTTACCATGCTAGTGATGAACAGTTCACCCAGGGGACACTAATCACAAAAGATGGGGTTGAACTTAATGCCGTCCTCTTAGGTCGGATTATGAGTTTAGTCAAAAATCACTTAGACCTAGAAACAGAACATCTATGGGTAGTTTATCCCCGCACTAGACAAGAAAATGACGCATTGCACCTGCAAATTGTTGGTGTTTGGGAACCAGAAAATCTGGCCAAATATGAACTAGATGAAGCTGGTACAGATTCGACAGCAGTTTCTAATAACGGTAGTGTAGCGTTAAGCATTCATCCAAAACCTTCATCAGCAGTTCCTGATGGTGGCTTTTCTGTGCGTGGTGAGGTAGTTTACCAGTCTTTTGACGAAAAGAGTTTGGTTGTGAAAATCAAACAAGCTCCCCGTAAACCTACTGATAAAGCTAAATATTTTAAGTTGAAACTCAAGGGCGTATTAACTACCAAAGCTGTAGGTAAGTTCTGGGACTTCAATGTTAAACGGGAAAATGACGCATTAGTAGTAGTTAATGCCGAAGCGATCGCCGATTTACCCAAAAAACGCCGACCACCGTTCAAAGGAGCGCCTCGTGGTGGTGGTGGTGGTGGTGGTGGTGATAGAAGGCCATTCCCTCCCAGACGCAATGGCAATGGAGATGCCCCACGTCCCATTAAAAAGACAGCAGGTGATCCCACCGTCATCACCAAACCCATACCAAAAGCCCCCACTCCTATGCCAGTTAAAAAGCCTAAACCAAGTCCGGATTAGGTGATTGGTCAGTTGTCAGTTGTCAGTTGTTAATTGCCAAGAAGCTTAAACTCAATGGGGATTAATTTTGAGGGAACAGGTAAAGAATTTTATTCTTTCTTATTCCCTCTTTCTCCTGACTCCTGACTCCTGACTCCTGACTCCTTCTTCTTAAAACTCCGTCCAACGGTCTTGGGGTAAAAAAGAACGCTCCATAGGAATTGGGGCTACTGGTTCAGTTAGGGTAAATATCCCTTCTTTAATCCACTGTTTCAACTCTTGGGCTACTTGTCGGGAAAGAAATAAACTGGCTAAAGAGGCTACTCGTACCGTCCTACCTTCAATAGTGATACGTCCAGATTTAAGTTGTGCGTAACTCACTAAACCGAAGGTAGGACGGACACGACGAGGAATCGAAAAATCTACAATTGGTGCTACTAAATCCTTGTCTTGCACAGCACAGCGTTCTACCACACCAGCATTTAAAACTGGCAATGGTACACCCACACCCATCATTAAAGATGGTCCATAGCTTTTAAAATAACAGCCTCGTATCCATCGCGCATCCATTTGTTTAGCATCACCAATTAACGCCAAAGTTGCCGAAGGTCCAATAGGTGTGCGATTTTCTAACCGCTTTTGCAAGGGAAAATGTTGTGTCCCTTCCCAAGCCACATAACCAACACCCCCAGCCAAAAAAATCTTTGTCCCAATTCCCACAAGTTGTAAATCGGGGTCATTCAGGAGGGGGGAAAGCGAACCGGGGTTAGAATAAACCGCATTTCCTAAGCGGGGTTGCAATGGTCCTAGATAGGTATGTAGTGGGCGATCGCCTCCATTCACACCAACAATAAAATTTTGATAAAGATTGCGCGGATTAAATAAATAAAACTGATTGATAGTGTCACGGGTAACGGTGGTTTCAAATGTGGCTCTAGGGTAGCAATCGGTAACTTGTCCCACAGCGCGAACTTGGATAGATTTACCGGCAATTAAATCCTCAATCACATGACCACCACCACGTTCCCGCACATCTTCCCCATCCAGAGAGTCAACTGGACAACTAGCACCTAAGTATAAATCCACAGCCCCAAAACCCGCATAAGCCGGGACTCCATCTAACCAGCAACGCCGAATTTTAATGGGTGGGTCAGTATGTCCTAAGTTAATAATTGCACCACTTGATTCCATTGGTTCAAATGTGCCAGTGGTAATTACATCTACTTCTTTGGCAGCTTTACTAACACCAATTTCCGCAACTCGGGCTTTTAACTCTTCAGCAGTCCAGACTACCGCCCGTTTTCGGGTGATTTTCTCATTAATTTCCGCAATTGTTCGCATTTTAAATTTATTTGAAGGACTATCGGTACACTGGGGGCGTTGACGATAGCCTGCTTACGGGGGAGTCATTTTTAAGACCGTATTTTCAACCTCAGAGTGTCAATCCTCTACCCTGAGTTTAACGGAATCAGCATGAGAAGGTAAACCCTCCGTAGTTGCTAAGATGTCAATGGCAGATGCCACTTTTTCCAAAGCAGTTTGTGAGTATTGGATAATACTTGAGTGTTTTAAAAATGTTTCTACCCCTAAAGCTGAAGCATAACGGGCTGCACCGGAAGTAGGTAAGGTATGGTTAGGACCGGCTAAATAGTCTCCTACAGCTTCAGGTGTGGAACTACCCAAGAAAATTGCCCCAGCATGGCGAATTTGGTTCATTAAAGCCCAAGGATCAGCAACTTCTAATTCTAAGTGTTCTGGTGCAAACTCGTTGGCAAGTTCGGCGGCGGCTTCCAGGGATTCCACCACGACGATTAAACCATAATGGGCGATCGCTTTTTCGGTATCTATCCGGCGCGGGTGATCTACCAATTGTCTTTCCACCGCCATTTGTACTTTTTTTGCCAACCCAGCATCTGTTGTCAGCAAAATTGCGGCCGCCATAGGATCATGTTCTGCTTGAGCTAACAAGTCAGCCGCTACATAGGCAGGATTAGCTGTTTCATCAGCAATTACCAGCACTTCGCTAGGACCTGCTAAAGAATCAATTCCCACCGTTCCGTAAACCAACTTTTTCGCCAAGGTGACATAAATATTCCCTGGTCCTGTAATGACATTAACCTTGGGAATGGTTTCTGTGCCATAGGCTAAAGCCGCGATAGCTTGAGCGCCACCCACACGGTAAATTTCCTGAACTCCTGCTTCTTGGGCCGCTACCAAAACCGCAGGATTCACCATTTTACCGCCTCTAGCAGGTGTCACCATCACCACACGAGGGACACCAGCCACTTTTGCCGGAATGGCGTTCATTAACACTGTACTGGGGTAACAAGCCCGACCGCCTGGGATATATAAACCTGCTCGGTCTACGGGGGTATAGCGTTTGCCTAAAACTACTTGATCATCACCAAACTGTACCCAGCTTTTGGGAACTCGCTGACGGTGAAAAGCTTCTATTTTTTGGCAAGCGAGGCGAATCGCCTGGAGGAAATCCTTGGATACCTGTTGGTAAGCTGCATCCAGTTCTGAGCCTGTTACTTTGAGTTCTTCTGGTTTGAGGATTTGGTGATCAAATTCCGCTGTATAATGTAGTACAGCTTTGTCACCTTGGCGCTTCACCGCTTGCAACACTTCGCGGACTGTTGCTTCTTTATGAAGTACCTGTTCATCCTGGGTGCGATCGCAGATCCGTTGCAGTTCTGATCTAACGTCTGCCTGCTGAGTAATAATTCGCAGCATGGAGTAATGACAATGCCAAATTTTACAATATTTTGATCTTCAGAACCATTTGGGCTTTTTACTTGCTACTACAACATTGCGTCAGTAGAAAAACCATTCAAAATAGCTAAAAAGCCTAACATATAAGCTTTTTGACCTTTGATTTTTGACTTTTGACTTCCGCTCTGCGGTGTTAGGGTCTAAAGCTGGATATGATTCTCTTCTCTAGCTTAACCTGGATTTTTTCTGATACTACTTTATAAAACTCGGACAACCGTTCTATAAAACTTACCCAAAATTACCAAAGTCTAGACACATCTGGACAGCGATAACCTTAGTGTTTACTTCCTGCTTCATCACGGTCTTAGAATGGCTTCTAAGAGGTTTTTCCGCTCCACAGGCAATCTCGGTAGAACTTACCGTTTCTGACCGTAGTTCCTAAAAGGAACCCCAGAAATTTAATATTCCCTCTGTCTGAATTGAGGTAACTGGTCTGTTTTCCTTGTCAGTAAACCATTCTAATCTATTTTTTTAGCCGTAAGCATCAGCTTTTACGCCCAAATAAAATATTTTTTTTCAAAAATTATCACATCAGCAAAAATAATGCTATATTTATTAAACCTAGTAGTGTGTGTACATAATTAATAGTCTTTTTTTGGAATTACTGTGGCGAATACAAAATCTGCTCTTAAACGCGCTCAAATCGGAGAACGAAACCGACTGCGTAACAAAGCTTATAAATCAGCAGTTAAAACGCTGATGAAGAAATACTTTAGTTCTGTGGAAGCTTTTGCTGCCAACCCGACAACAGAACTCAAGCAGGAAGTGGAAACGAGAATGTCCGAAGCTTACAGCAAAATTGATAAAGCTGTAAAGACTGGTGTGCTTCATGCCAACAATGGAGCTAGAAAAAAGTCAAGTTTAGCTCGTAAACACAAAACCCTTACTGCTTAGTCAATAGTCAGTGGTTTGTTGACAACTCACCCTCTCCGGGGTTAGTCATTTGTTCATTGGGGAAACCTTCAAGACCGCGCTAACTCACCACTGACCATTGATTAATGACAAGCTATGCAACTTATAGATACCCACGTACACATTAACTTTGACACTTTCCAGCCAGATTTAGCAGCCGTTCGCACTCGGTGGCAAGAAGCAGGAGTAGTCCGATTAGTCCACTCCTGTGTTCACCCCCAGGAATTTGCGAGCATTAGCCGCATAGCCGAGCAGTTTCCTGAACTTAGCTTTGCTGTGGGGCTGCATCCTCTGGATGCTCATAAATGGGATGACCAAACAGCCGCCCAAATCAAGTCTTTAGCCAGTTCTCATTCTCAAGTGGTAGCCATTGGGGAAATGGGGTTGGATTTTTACAAAGCAGATAATTATGAGCTTCAGCATGAAGTATTTGCATCACAATTAGCGATCGCTTGTGAACTGAATTTACCAGTGATCATCCATTGTCGTGATGCTGCACCAGCAGTCAGGGATGTATTGCAAAAATGGCGGAATTGGCATGGGGAAAAGGTACGGGGTGTCATGCACTGCTGGGGAGGGACACCAGAAGAAACTCAATGGTTTCTAGATTTAGGTTTCTATATTAGCTTTAGCGGCACAGTGACATTCAAGAATGCCAAAACTATTCAAGAGTCTGCCGCAATGGTGAATAGCGATCGCTTACTGATAGAAACAGATTGTCCATTTCTGTCACCCGTTCCCAAACGTGGCGAAAAGCGGAATGAACCCGCCAATGTTCGCTATGTAGCGGAGCAATTAGCAAAACTACGAGAAGAAACAATAGAGGAAATTGCCCAGAAAACCACCCAAAATGCCTGTAGATTATTTGGTCTAGCGTTGTAGATCAGCATCAAGTCCCAAAGAATTAGCGCTGATTTCATCAAGAAGATACTTCTATTGAATGAAAATGTGCTAAAATTATTCCCTCTAAAACATTTAGGTTAAGCCATAATGGTAAAGGAAGGATAATAACTCCTAAAACTCAATTTGTGCTGTTATCAAAATGATATTAGCCAGTTTGGGAATTTGTGGTTTTAGCCAGCTTGATCAATCGCAACGACCCCAATCTAAAATCCAAAATTGTCTGCCCATCCACTTAAATCTCTACAAACGGATGCTCTCAATAGATAACAAACCGTGGCAACCTAGGTTGACTAAAAAAAACTTGAAACCTGAAAACAGCAATCCTTCAATATATCAAACAATAAAGAAAATCGTTAAAAATAATTGTCTAGTCCAGACAATCATATCCATATCAAATCCATAGTGCAGGCTCTTATGCCATATTGCGCTATCGAATTCGACTCTTGCGGAACTCCCAGTTTGGGGATCTTACAGCAAGGATAAAGTATCAGGCATAAGGTGTGAGGGGTGAAGTATGAAGAAGTGTGAAGTAAAAAAAATCTTATAGCCAACGCCACGCTATCAGCTAAATTGTCGGTGGAGCAGGCTGTTACCAAGTAAATAGACTTCAACACTCACCAATTCATATTTTATGCAGAAAAGCCTTCATGGCAGAACTCCACCAATACCTCTTTGAAAGTTTAACCAGGTTGATAAAGGTAAAGGCATGACTAACGACGATAAATACATGGAATCCGCCTTTCTATTACCCGACTTGATTGAAATTCAGCGTTCTAGTTTTCGCTGGTTTCTAGAAGAAGGGCTAATCGAAGAACTGAACTCCTTTAGTCCAATTACAGACTACACTGGCAAACTAGAACTGCACTTTTTAGGCAATAACTATAAACTTAAAGAACCTAAATACAGTGTTGAAGAATCCAAGCGGAGAGATAGCACTTATGCAGTGCAAATGTATGTCCCCACCCGGTTGCTAAACAAAGAAACAGGAGACATTAAAGAACAAGAAGTATTTATTGGCGATTTGCCATTGATGACAGATAGAGGCACATTTATTATTAACGGTGCTGAACGCGTCATTGTCAATCAAATTGTGCGATCGCCTGGAGTTTACTATAAATCAGAAATTGATAAAAACGGACGACGGACTTATTCTGCCAGCTTAATTCCGAACCGGGGGGCATGGCTGAAATTTGAAACAGATCGTAATGACTTAGTTTGGGTACGGATAGACAAAACCCGGAAACTGTCAGCCCAGGTACTGTTGAAAGCCCTGGGATTATCAGATAACGAGATATTTGATGCACTGCGCCATCCAGAATACTTCCAAAAAACCATCGAAAAAGAAGGGCAATTTTCCGAAGAAGAAGCCCTAATGGAATTATATCGGAAACTTCGTCCCGGTGAACCGCCCACAGTTTTAGGTGGACAACAGCTTTTAGACTCCCGCTTCTTTGATCCTAAACGCTATGACCTGGGTAAAGTTGGACGTTATAAACTCAACAAAAAACTTCGTCTTTCCGCCCCCGACACCATGCGCGTCCTCACCCCTGGGGACATCTTAGCCGCCATTGATTACCTCATAAATCTAGAATACGATATCGGTAGTATTGATGACATTGACCACCTCGGAAATCGCCGAGTCAGAAGCGTTGGGGAATTACTGCAAAATCAAGTCAGAGTAGGGTTAAATCGCTTAGAAAGAATTATTCGAGAACGGATGACCGTATCCGATGCCGAATCTCTCACTCCCGCATCTCTAGTTAACCCCAAACCCTTAGTAGCAGCTATCAAAGAATTCTTTGGTTCAAGCCAACTCAGTCAATTCATGGATCAAACTAATCCCTTGGCAGAATTGACCCATAAACGCCGCCTCAGTGCCTTGGGACCAGGTGGTTTGACCAGAGAAAGAGCCGGGTTTGCAGTTCGAGATATTCACCCCAGCCACTACGGACGGATTTGCCCCATTGAAACACCAGAAGGACCAAATGCCGGACTCATCGGTTCATTAGCCACCCATGCCCGCGTTAACCTCTATGGTTTTCTAGAAACACCCTTCCGACCAGTAGAAAATGGCAAAGTCCTCTTTGATGTGCTGCCTGTTTACATGACAGCAGACGAAGAAGACGACCTGCGGACAGCCACAGGTGACGTTCCCCTGGATGAAAATGGTTACATCAAAGGACCCCACGTGCCAGTGCGCTATCGCCAAGACTGGACAACCACCGGACCCGAACAGGTGGATTACGTGGCAGTTTCTCCAGTGCAGATTGTCTCAGTAGCCACCAGCATGATTCCCTTCTTGGAACATGACGACGCTAACCGAGCGCTCATGGGTTCTAATATGCAGCGCCAAGCTGTACCCCTACTCAGACCAGAACGCCCCTTGGTGGGAACCGGTTTGGAGGCCCAAGCCGCCAGAGACTCCGGCATGGTCATAGTTTCCCGCACCGATGGCGATGTAGTCTATGTTGATGCCACAGAAATTCGTGTCCGCGCCAGTGGTCAGTTGTCCGCAGCCAGTGGTAGCCAAGTTATTGAAAAAGGCCAAGAACTTAAATACAAACTTTCCAAATATCAACGTTCCAACCAAGACACCTGTTTAAACCAAAAACCATTGGTGAGAATTGGCGAAAAAGTCGTAGCCGGTCAAGTATTGGCAGATGGTTCTTCCACAGAAGGGGGAGAACTGGCACTAGGACAAAATATAGTTGTCGCCTATATGCCCTGGGAAGGCTACAACTACGAGGACGCAATCCTCATTTCCGAGCGCCTAGTCCAGGAAGATATCTATACTTCCATTCACATCGAAAAATACGAAATCGAAGCCAGACAAACCAAACTCGGACCCGAAGAAATCACCAGAGAAATTCCCAACGTTGGTGAAGATGCCCTCAGACAATTGGATGAACAAGGCATTATCCGCATTGGGGCGTGGGTAGATGCTGGGGATATTCTCGTGGGAAAAGTTACTCCCAAGGGTGAATCTGACCAACCCCCCGAAGAAAAACTCCTCCGCGCCATCTTTGGTGAAAAAGCCCGTGATGTCCGCGACAACTCCCTGCGAGTTCCCAATGGTGAAAAAGGTCGGGTAGTTGATGTCCGGTTGTTCACCCGTGAACAAGGTGATGAACTGCCACCGGGAGCAAATATGGTAGTCCGGGTTTATGTGGCTCAAAAGCGCAAAATCCAAGTGGGCGACAAAATGGCAGGGAGACATGGCAACAAAGGGATTATTTCCCGGATTCTGGCTGCTGAAGATATGCCCTACTTAGCTGACGGTTCACCCGTGGATATTGTTCTCAATCCCTTGGGTGTACCCAGCCGGATGAATGTGGGTCAGGTGTTTGAATGTTTACTGGGTTGGGCTGGTCATAATTTGGGAGTCAGGTTCAAGATTACTCCCTTCGATGAAATGTATGGCGAAGAAACTTCCCGGCGGCTAGTGCATGGCAAACTCCAAGAAGCCAGAGACGAAACCACTAAAGACTGGATCTATAACCCCGACAATGCCGGTAAAATCATGGTCTATGATGGTCGCACTGGTGAACCCTTTGACCGGGCTATTACCGTCGGTGTGGCCTATATGCTCAAGCTGGTGCATTTGGTTGATGACAAAATTCACGCCCGTTCCACTGGACCCTATTCTCTGGTGACTCAGCAACCTTTGGGCGGTAAGGCTCAACAGGGTGGGCAAAGATTTGGAGAAATGGAAGTTTGGGCGTTGGAAGCTTTCGGCGCTGCTTATACTTTGCAAGAATTGTTAACTGTCAAATCCGATGATATGCAGGGACGGAATGAAGCCCTCAACGCCATTGTCAAGGGTAAGGCTATTCCCCGTCCTGGTACTCCTGAATCTTTCAAAGTATTGATGCGCGAGTTGCAATCTTTGGGTTTGGATATTGCCGTGCATAAGGTGGAAACCCAAGCAGATGGTAGTTCCCTAGATGTGGAAGTAGACCTAATGGCAGACCAAGCTGCCCGGCGCACACCTCCTAGACCGACTTATGAGTCACTCTCTCGTGAGTCTCTGGAAGGGGAAGAGTAGCGAGGCAGAAGAAGGAGTCAGGAGTCAGGAGCCAGGAGTCAGGAGAAATGAAGAAGAAAGAAAGAAAGAAAGAAGAAGTAAAAAATTCCTTCCTCTTTCTCCTTTCTCTTTCCTCTTTCTCCTTATTCCTTCCTCTTTCTCCTTCCTCTTTCCTCTTTCTCCTTATTCCTTCCTCTTTCTCCTTATTCCTTCCTCTTCCTCTTTCTCCTTCTTCTGACTCCTGACTCCTGACTCCTGACTC